>JAFPVA010000013.1 GCA_017413105.1 Butyrivibrio sp.
AAGCTCATTAATGGCAAGCTGCGGAAGCTCTTTTCCCTCAGTCTGTGAAACATCAAAAGTAGTCTCTGCCTTATAACTCATGACATTGATCTCCCTGGTCTCTTTCACAGGCTCTCCATCTCTATCAAGAATGACTTTTCCGTTGGCATCAACCTTGTCCACTTCCTTCTCAATCTTGTATGGAGCTGGAGCAATGACCCTGATACCCCGCTCGCCCTTCTTCACATAACGCCCCATGTTCTTCCAGCCGGTATAGCTCTGACATAGAGTTGCATCTGGCTTTTGCATGGCGATCAGGATGCAGTTATTAACTGAGTAGTGAGGAAACTTGGCCATTGTAGCTAGAAGGTTTTTAAACTCTGCACTATTTCTTACACCTTTAACGCCAACCTCAAGCTGATCTGTCAGTTCCCTAAGCCTATCTTCGCGGCTCTTAAAATCAGCTTTCTGCTCAGATGATTTCTTTTCTGTTGCTGTTTCAGGCATTCATGTCACCTCCTCACTTCTTTGCCTTATCCCCGGTAACTGAAGAAGGAGCCTTTTTGTCAGGCTCCTTCTTCATGTCTTTACTTATTTTTACTGCAAAGATAGTTAATCTGCTTTTTCGTGCCATCACTCATCCTCCTCGTCGCGATACCCTGCTGCGATATCCCACAATCTTCCGAAGAGATCCTCCTCTTCAAAAGCAAAGCTTATATCGCCCTTAAGCTCCTGGACATATCCACGGTAGTTCATCATAAATTCTTTTGTCTGAACCACCAGTGACATAACCTGAATGATATCGCCATTTGTAAGCATGTAAATCTCGTTGGTGTCATAGACTACTGTTACGCCATCATTGTAGGAAGTATCTATGTCTTCATAGATCTTCACCGCAGGAAGATAGAACAGTTCTGAGCTAAGAAGCTCACCTTCCGAATCATATCCGAAGATGTTTGGAACAAATGCCTTGAACTGACCAAGGATTTCAGGATAAAGATTATTGGCATACTCTTCTGCCAGTGCGTTTATGATGACGTCATCATCTTCATCCTTATATTTGTTGTAATCATCTTCGTTATAAAAACCTTCAATCAACTGGTCATATTCCAGAAATCCAAAGAGCTTTGCCAGTGTTACCTTTAGCTTTTCTTTTGAAAACTCTTTTTCAGTTACTCCCATCACTCATCCTCCTTATCGCCTTCCGCATCCTCAGGCTCTTTTTCCTCTTCAAGCTCTATCTCATCATCCTCGGCACTTATGCTCCTGAGATAATCATCATCGGTATAGTCCTGATCAGGATCTATCGCCTTGGACCTCCTCTTGGAGTTCTTGGTTGAGGTGTAATACATAAATCCGCCGGCAATTCCAAGTCCGATCACAAGGATGATCGCCATAATTCCATTTACATTGACCGGGTCCTTCTTAGGTTCAGGTTCTTCCTTAGCTTCAGGCTCAGGTTCCGGCGTAGGCTGTGGCTGTGGAGTTACTACCTCAGGCTCTTTTTCCTCTTCCTTCCCTATCCCCGTAACTTTTATATATTCGCTTACCTGGTCATCATCCATGAGGGACAAAAGATCTGACTCATCCACCATGTTCAGGAAGTGAACCTTCTCATTGCCGTCATCATCGCGATCAATGATGATGTAGAAGTAGTTGCCGTTCTTGGTCATTACAGTTATGAACTGCTTGCCTCCTGCTTCAAGGGATCCGTAATCATCCACAAGTTCCATGTTGCCATCAGGAGTAAGTGGTCCCCACTTTTCCTCTATCTCAGGCTCTTTTCCCTCACAGTTGTGATAGTCCTGTTTACAGAGCTTGCAGTTTTCATCCACGTGATCCTCTGTACACTTCGTCTCGCAGGTGCAGTCATATCCACCCGCCATGGCAGTTACAGGTGTAAAACAAAAAAGTGACCCCATAAGAGCCACTGAACATCCAAGGACTTTAGCCTTGGCAGCTATTAACTTAAAAGCTTTCATCTAAGATATCCTCCACAATTCCTTTGTTTTCTTTTTTTGCAGGAGCTGCCGGTTTTTCCTCAACTCCCAGGTATTCTGCAAGCTGCTCAGGAGAAAGCCCGAGCCTTTCAACAATACCGACCATGCTGCTGGCCTCTTCTGCCTTGAGCCTTTCATTGACTTCATCAAGCTTTGCCTTGGCTTCATTCAGCCTAGCCTGTGCCCTGTCCCGATCGGCCCTGAGCCGTTTTAACTTTTCAAACATAACTTTTCCTCCTTACGGTATACGCCCGTATTCTAAAAAGTGTGATTGCCAGTAGGGCGTATTGATATTTGAGTAATGCACCGGATTTCCGGCGTGAATCATCCAGCCACCACCCACATATATTCCGACATGACTGGCTCCGGATACTTCATAGGTTCCCTGGAAAAAGACAAGATCTCCAGGCTTTGCTTCTGAAGACGGAACATAATCTGTTCTTGCCCTAAGACCATTGGCCGTAAGTCTTCCAAAGTTCCATCCGTTACCACAGTGATTGATGACCCAGCTGGCAAATCCTGAACAGTCAAAGCCGTCAGGACTGTATCCACCCCAGACATATTCCACACCAAGATAGTTCTCAGCTTCATGAAGCATCCTTGCAAATTCTTCATCTGAGAGATACTCCCCGGGAACATGATGTTCATCACTGTCGCCTTCTCTGCTTCCGGGAATACTGTAGATATCATCCTCGCCGAAGAGATACATCCTGTTACCGTAGGTTTCTTTCAGAACTTCGTATCGGGCTATATCATCATCAGTGAGTCCCAGGTGCTCTGTCACATAGTCAAGGCCGTGATTAACAAGATAGATATTGCAGATGTAATACTCATATTCCTCTGTGTAGGTGTAGTCTTCGTAGTATCCGCCTTCAGCGTAGGAATCATCTTCTACCCATCTGGTGTCTTCTACTTCTCTTTCCCTGGTTTCAACCTCTTCCTCATAGGTGATTTCATACTGCAGCTCAAGAATTTCCTGTAGTTTTTCCTGAACTTCATCTTCTCTGTAGGCCTCGAAGATTACTGTTAAAAGAGCTGCCAGTTCGTAGGGATTATGACCAACCTCATCAAGGTAGTAGTTGATCTCGTCATAGTCCGCATGGTCCTCAGCTATCTCATCGATCTCATCCTGCAGGCCCTCTTCCAGCTCCTTGTAATCATCTTCCACCGCAAGGATATCTGTGTCTTCCGCGGTGTAGGATGTTATGACAGTGATATCTCCGCCGCCGGAAGCAATAGCACCACAGGAACTAAGAAGTCCAAAGCATATAAGTACTATCAGAAGAACCAGCACAATAATGATGCTAATCGCCGGATTGTCCTGAACAAATTCCGTGATGAATTCACCGATAGCCCCAACAACGTCTTCTGCCTTCTCAGTGATCTTCCTTCCGATCTTGCCGCCATTCTCAGCAGCTTTAGCCTGCCTTTCCATCATTTTTCTCTGAATCTCACGACGGGTTTTATCCCTGGCCGCTTCTTTGGTTTCAGCACTTACTTCCTTACGGCCATGAACTTTACTGCTGTACTTGCTGTTCTTTACTTTGGAAGTAACATGGCTTGCTGCACCGCTGGCCACATAGCCTCCTGCTTCAAAGACTTCTTCAGATACAGCGCTCTCGCCTCTGTTATCTTCCGATGAATTAACCACATCCGACATAATGTCAGCTGCAGCTACTACTCTTGATGCCGTCTCAGAAATACTTACCGAACTTTTACTCACAGTTCGTTCTTTCTTTGCAGCTTCCTGGGATTTTCTCACCTTTTCAACTTCAGATGCTTTCTTCTGAGTCTGCTTTCTGAGCTTTTCACGATGATTCTTTTCCTCAAGCGTCTCGCTATTGTCAGCCTTACCGGTCCTTAGTTTTTGTCCGTAGTATTTGCTGGCTGAATCCTTGTTCTTTAATTTATTTGCATGTACTCTTGGCGCATTATCCTTCTGGTCTCCGGGATCCTTATCCCTTGGAGGATTTCTTGTATATAATCCTTCAGCCATGCTCATCTCCTTTGGTTAAGCAGCATTTTCTTTTTCCGCAAACTTGGTTGTAAGAACCTTATACAGCTTGGTCTCCTTGGGAAATCTGTCCACAAAGGGCAGGATTACATTCCCATAAAAAATAAGCCCTTCACCTTCTCCCGAATGTGTCACATACGAAAGCTGGTGCGGACTTATGTTAAGCTGTTTAGCCAGGATTGCCCTGTCTCCAACCGCCTGATTGAGCATCAGGATAAAGTCAGAATTCTCAAATATGTTCTCTACTTCCCTGGAAGCAAGCAGATCTTTGACGTTCTGAGTAACGCCGGTCGGCATGCCTCCCCACTTACGGAATCTCTTCCAGATCTCAACTGTATAGGCCGCAGTCTGCTCCTCACGAAGGAGAAGATGCATCTCATCCATAATATATCTTGTGGACTTACCGGCCTCTCTGTTCTCAGATACTCTGCCCCAGACCTGATCCTCGATTATGAGCATACCTATCTTTTTAAGCTGCTTGCCAAGATCCTTGATATCAAAGCACACAAGCCTGTTGTGGAGCTCCACGTTTGTCCTGTGGTTAAAGACATTAAGAGATCCTGTAACATAGATTTCCAGTGCAGTTGCTACATACTTGGCTTCAGGCTCCTCCTGAGCCAGGAGCAGATTGTAGAGATCTTCCAGTATCGGAATATTCTCTGGACACGGATTCTCGAGATATTTCCTGTAAACCTGCCTTACACATCTGTCTATGATTGTCTTCTCCGCAGGCTGCAGACCATCTTTTGACCCCATGATAAGCTCGCAAAGAGACAGGATAAAATCCACCTTCAGCATAACCGGATTGTCGTCTTCAGAATAATTCATGTTGATGTCCATTGGATTTATGTACTGATCCGACGTTGGACTTATCCTTATCACCTGACCTCCAAGATACTCAACCATAGGCCGGTACTCGGCTTCAGGATCTGATATGATGATGTCATCGTCTGTTACCAGGAATGAATTTACTATTTCCCTCTTTGCAGCAAAAGACTTACCGGATCCGGGTGTTCCAAGGATAAGACCGTTGGGGTTCTTAAGCATCTTTCTGTCCACCATGATCAGATTGTTGGAAAGAGCGTTAAGCCCATAGTACAGAGCTCCTCTGTGATCCTGGAACAGCTCCTGTGTCGTGAAAGGCACAAAGATTGCTGTACTTGAGGTTGTCATCCCACGCTGTATATCCACCTCGTTATAAGCAAGAGGGAGCGTACTGACAAGTCCCTGCTCCTGTTGAAAATCAAGTCTCACAAGATTGCATGAATGTTTCTGTGCTATAGAAGAAGCCTGGAAAATATTATTATCCAGCTCTTCTTTTGTCTTTCCCGTATTCATCACTAGGAATGTAAGCAGGAACATTCTCTCATTCTGGGACTGCAGCTCTTTTAAAAGAGCTTTCGCATCCTTACCGTATGTAGCAAGGTCTGAGGGGATGATCTCCATGTCATATCCGGCTCGGACAGCCTTTTTCTGTTCCTCAATCTTGGAGCGGTCCAGCTCGGTTATTGTGTGCTTAATAGTCTTGATTGCCTCGTTCTGATCCACAGACTGCAGATGCATTGTAACGATCTGGCTTGATTCCATCCCTAGAAAATCCGCCAGCATCCTGTCACTGATATCAGAAGCATCTATAGATAAAAAGCTCATTGCGCACCAGGTATCTCCCATTTTGAAGTATCTGCCATTAGGGAATTCAAAAGAACTTGGAGCAATAAAGTCTTTTACCGAAAGTCCTGAGTTTACAAGATACTTCCAATCGAAGCGGAATTTACCCGTCTCACCCATATGCATCTGTCTGTGCATGAGTTCAAGGCGCTGTGCTCCATTAAGAGTCTCGGCAATTACCCCAAGACGCTTGAAGTTATTGAGAATATCCACCTCAATATGCGTAAGCCTTGGCTTTGCAGACTTCATGGAATCCGCATGAATTCCGAAAGTTATATACTTCACCTTGGTCAGACCATTATTTCCCGCCTGCATGTTCTTTAATAAGATTCCGGAATATTCATCCCTTACATCATTGAATCTGTCTGCCTGATGAGGAATCGCGATCTTTTTCTCAAAGTCTCCAACTTCAGTTGCGAAGTTCATAAAGGACAGCTGGAAATGAACCGAACTATCAAAAAAGTTAAGAAATCCACACCATTCCTCGAAGATTTCCGTCTTATCCTCCTGCTGTGCCAGCTGGTAGTTGATATCCTGAAACTGAATGGTCTTGGTGTAATAATCCTCTCCCACCCTGCAGATGCCATCCGGAAACATTCTCTCTAAAGGAATTGTCTGCTGGGATGTTCTCGGCGTTCCATCATTTTTCTGGGCATTTTTGATTATCTCTTTTACCTCTTCCTGCTGCTTTCTGTTAAGGCCCTCAGGCATGGTAAATTCCCTGGTATTTTTATTATTCCTCCACGGAAGCACGAACAATTTCTTCCACCTCCTCTTTTGCTGCAGCACATCTATGAAGCGCTGCGTAGTAATTATCCGTTCTGTACGGACGTTTCTTTGGTCTTATAAATACGGCCTCTATGAAATGCCCGAGATAGACTTCCAAAGGTCTTCCATTCTTTTCATACATGGCAAAAAAGAATATTGGCATCATAACCACCATCATTCCCATGACTGCCACGTTTATCTCAGCCACGCTTTTTATCAGAAAAAAAGACGGTACTCCTATGAGCGCCGCCACCGAAAAGCATATGATCTGTCTTTTTGTCAGATTGAAAATAACTTTGCTTTTGACCTTCGTAAGATCTCTCGGCACGCTTACGTACGAAGCTGCCATTTTTTCTCCTTCCCTGTTAAATGCATTGTAAGATTGACTTGGATACTGAACTTGTCTTAAAGAGCGAGAATGCCAGAAGGATCGTATATCCTACAACTCCCCAAAGGGATCCGACTATATCGCTTGAAAAAGCTACTGACTGGATCAATACTGCATATATTCCTACACAGATCATGATCAGGAAGCCCTGAAAACCAAGAGCGAAAAGACTCTTTACATAGTTCATACCCATTGTGCTCTGATCCCTGTTTCCAAATGTTGCAAAAGGAATTGGCGCCATAGAAACATACATGTATATTTCAATCATCCTCACATAGATAATGACAAAAATGATCCTTGAAAGGACCAGGATAGTCACATAAATAATTGATACCTGCAGAAACAGGCCAAACAATTCAAATACGTTCATCGTTTCCAATGTGGACTGAAGGCTTGAAAGAGCTGATGAATCAATTGCTGTTGATGCACCAATGACTCCACCGGCACTTGCAATCACATGCCCGGCAACATCAAAGACAGCCAGCGCAAAATCAAATGTATGCGTAATGAGCTCAACTGCAACAAATGTCTTAAATATCCATTTGAAGATAAACCAGGTCTCAAAGCTTGCCAGGTTGTTATAACTGATGATCAGCTGTATCAGCTCATAGCAGGCCACGAAAGTCAGTATTATACCCGCAATGGGCATTATCACCGTCTCAGACACATTCCTCACCATACTGAAAACTCCCGGCGAAAAAGCTGATGGCGTCACAGCCACGTCTGAAGCGATTCCCGCCACCTGATCATTAACGTATCCAAACATACTCTGAAAATACTGCATTAGGACAGGGATTATAAATTCTTTGATATGTTCTTCAATTTGCTGGATTACTCTATCCACAACATCCCTCCCATATCTTTGCCAGCTTATCGCTGGATGTAATTTCCTTTAGCCAAGCCGAGGAAATGCAAGCATTTCCTCGCTGGCGGATATCCGCCAAATGGAGATATTCAAGGAAACCTTCGCATGAGCAAGCTCAGCTCCCGTTTCCTTGATATCTCCGCTTGGCTCTGTATTATTCCATATTTAGTTGTCTTTTTTGTTTCTCTCTTCGCAGATCAGAAAAGTCCTGCAAGAAGAGGTACAAGTGTTGTGCCAACGAGGGCAACTGTAAAAGATTCGGCTTAATAAAAAACCTTGTCTTACCTGAACCGGAACCGCCAATCACAAGAACGTTCTTGTTCCTGGCGTACTTCGGATCAGGTGGCCTTGAATTCATAGTGATCTTCTCTGTCTGTGACAGGATCACATTATTTGCAAAGACCGGGTCCTCAAAAGGCTCTATATCCTCATGTTTTCCCCACCTTGCTGAGCCATGCTCTTCTCCATGGCGAAACTTCTTGGCATTCTTGCCTTTGATATAAACTGCAAGACGAAGTCCTGCTCCACAAGCAATGCCAACAGCCAGGTCTAATGGATGAAAGCTTGGAAGCATGTTGGCAAAGGCAGTTTTAAAGCCTCCGTACAATATAAGTCCCTGGACCTTCTCAGACATATTGCTGCCCCAGGCTATACGCCAGGCTTCACCAAGATTTGTGCAAAAGAGTCCTACAGCAAAGTAAGGGATGTTTAGTATGATCTTCTTTTTTATTTTAGAGGTCATCTGACAATCTCCTTGTTCTTTACTTTCTCCTTGCGAGGATGCTTTGCTATTTCCTCCTTGAACTTACGGATCTGATTGATGAGACTGGGCTTCTCTTTCCTCTGCTCACGTTTTACAACTTTATCCGAGTACTCTTTTACCACGGCAGTTATAGCGTCCATGTCCTTAGCTTTGAAAAAACAGTTGTAACGCACGGGATCAGAAGTTTTGTCTTTTACGATGGCAAAATCCACTCCATACTTGTTGGCAATGCGCTTGAAAGTCCGAAGGCTCTCGCCGCTCACCTCCATACTGGTTGCACCCTGCCCCTGCCTTATAAGTGTTTTCACGCTCTGCTTTCCGGTCTGCTTATGATGCTTATAAGCACGAACAACTGCGCAAAGCCCCTTCCAGAGAGCCTTAGCCGACACCTTACCTGTCCTTATCACGAATCTCACAACATCTCTTGATGTTTCATCTGTCATAGACAGTTATCCAACCTTTCTTAATGCATTATGCTCGTTCATGATCTTGGCCATACATGGAAAACAAAAGGTAGTTCCATTTCCGTAAGGACACGGAGTTTTGCAATTATGTGGTTTAAGATTCCCAACCGGGATAGGATTCATTTCTCTTGAGCTGTTTCTTGCACAGCTGAGTTTATGCTTGCTTGGTTTTCCTTTATGCATCTCGTTTCTCCTTGTTCTATGAAAATGTATTTGGTAAAAGAAAGGCACCAGTCCGGGATATACCACAGGCCAGTGCCAATCATACCTTTGCTATCTTCTGTTATCAGCCAAGGCTTTTTCCATCCTTGGACTTTTCTCCAATGTCAGCATCTTTATGAGGTGTCTTGGAAGCCTCATCCTTGGCAGCTTTAAGATCTCCCAGGAGAGATTTCTTTTCCGAAGCCTCATGCCCTCTGGCCTCCTTAGCAGCCTGACGCTCCACATACTTCTCACCAAGCTCAAAGACCTTTTCCTTGGCATCGTAGTGATAAACGTTGTCTGTCAGCTGCTCGGAAGGATCCACTACAGAGGCATTTATCTCTCTTACCATGCTCTCAAGATTGTGAAGATCCATAATACCGTTGTCAGGCACAATTATGAGCTCATGTATCGAACTGGGTAAAATGAAGAAGTTTTGCTGATCACCAAGCCTATCCGCTACTTTGTCAAAAAAGTCGGAGTATGCCAGCACTCCGGCACCGTGGACATTTCCTTCCACAGAAGCAACAAACATCTGCTCCTGCTCAGGAGGAATGTTAAGGCCAAGCACCTCCAGGTCCTCAACTCCCATCTGCTTTGCAAGAACCTGGCCCATACCCTCTATTACAAGAGGTCTCACCTCAGGAGCTGTCTTCATTGCGTCCGCATGAAGCTGATCTTCGGTAATCCCATAATTCTCAAGCATCTGATTCGTAACAAGGATTGTTCCTGAACCCGCAGGTGTTTCGCCAAGGACAAAGCGGTAAACCACAGACATATCCTCAATATCTTTATGAGGGACAGTATCAAGAAGCTCCGCATTTCTCTCCTTGGAGACGACCTCCATTGCAAGTGTACCTTTCATCTTGTCATAGTCCTTGAAAGAATCCACATCGAACTCCGGCTGGTTTCTAAGAGATCTGTCCGCCAGATCAGTTGCTCCCTTTGCGATGGTCTCGTAAGATACGCCACTCTCGTAGTCCTTATAAAGAGTGGATGCGTTAAGACTGACTCCTACTTCGCTGTCTGCAGGCTTTACTACGATTGCCTCATAGTTACCGTTCATCTTTTCCGCTGTGCGGTGCTCGACCTCAAAGTCTGTTCCGGTCCTGGCCTCAAGTGTTTCCTTAATATCTCTGGCAAGGTTTTCTCTAAATGTCTCAAAATCCATTTTGTTTTCTCGCTTTCTTTTTGTATTTTTGAGCATAGAAAAAAGACGCCGGTCCAATCCTTCGATCAGACATAAGCGTCTTTGGTTTACAGTTATT
>JAFPVA010000142.1 GCA_017413105.1 Butyrivibrio sp.
AAAACGTATGTTGACATTATCAGATGACTTTTGATAGAATCATTTCAATAACATAAGAAAAGCGTTGACGGAAAGAGTAGTTTGCGATGAATCATCCAGAGAGAATGACATTTGGTGGAAGTCATTTATGAGGATAACAGACGAAAACCATTCCTGAGCTGTAATGCTGAACATCAGTAAGCGTTACCGTATGCCTGCGTCAAAGGATAGGATTTGTTAGAATCTGAAGTGAAAAGTTAAGGTGGAACCGTGCATCATGCACCCTTAAGATCAATGGATCTTTTGGGTGCTTTTTTAGTTTGAAAAACACTATTTCTTATGTTGTTGCAGATACTAATAATCTATTCCAGAAAGGAGCAACACATTATGAAAGTATTACAAAGAGATGGTCAGGTGATGGAGGTGGCTTTTGATGACAATGATGGAAAGAAAGCTTTTTGGCATACAAGTGCTCATGTCCTGGCACAGGCTGTAAAGCGTCTTTATCCGCAGGCAAAGTGCGCCATAGGACCTGCAATTGAAAATGGTTTCTACTATGATTTTGATTTTGGTTTTTCTTTTAATGAAGATAACCTGGGCGCAATAGAAGATGAAATGCGAAGGATTATCAAGGAATCCTTATCGCTAAAGGTATATGAGATGTCAAAGAAGGATGCCATCTCATATATGGAAAAGGCGGACGAACCATTCAAACTTGAGATGATAAGAGAACTTCCTGAAGGTGAAGTGATTTCTTTTTACGAACAGGGAGATTATGCGGAATTCTGCGCAGGTCCACATATCGTCAATGTAAGTCACATTAAGGCGGTTAAGCTTCTATCGGTAGCAGGGGCATACTGGCGAGGAGATGAGCACAATAAGATGCTTACAAGAATTTACGGAATCTCTTTTCCTAAGGCATCTTTGATGGATGATCATCTTCACCAGCTTGAAGAGGCTAAGGCAAGAGATCACAGAGCGCTGGGGAAAGAACTTGAACTGTTTGCGCTGATGGATGAAGGCCCGGGACTTCCCTTCTACTTCCCCAAGGGACTTGTGCTTAAAAATCTTCTGATCGACTATTGGAGAAAAATTCATGTTCGCGAGGGCTATCAGGAAATTTCCACACCCATAATGCTGACAAAGTCGCTTTGGGAAAAGTCAGGCCATTGGGATCATTACAGAGATAACATGTATGTGACAAGCGTGGATGATATGGATTATGCCATTAAGCCGATGAACTGCCCGGGAGGAATGCTGGTCTATAAGTCTAAGCCACATTCATACAGGGAGTTTCCAATCAGATGCGGAGAGCTGGGAATTGTCCACAGAGCAGAGAAGTCCGGTACACTGCATGGGCTCATGCGCGCAAGATGTTTTACACAGGATGATGCACATATCTTTATGCGTGAAGATCAGGTTCTTTCTGAGATTCAAGGTGTAATGAGGCTTATAGATGAAGTTTATTCAAAGTTCGGTTTTCCCTATGAGATAGAGCTTTCAACAAGACCGGAGAACTCCATCGGAAGTGATGAAGACTGGCAGTTGGCAACAGAGTCACTTAAGGCAGCAGTAGAGGGAATGGGGAAAGCATATAAGATAAATGAAGGTGATGGCGCATTCTACGGGCCTAAGCTTGATTTCCATGTGAAGGATTCAATTGGAAGAACATGGCAGTGCGGAACAATTCAGCTTGATTTCCAGCTTCCGCAGAGATTTGATCTTGAGTACATAGGCGAAGATGGTAAGGAGCATCGCCCAATCATGCTTCATAGAGTTGTATTTGGCTCAATAGATCGTTTCATGGGTATATTGATAGAACACTATGCCGGTAAATTTCCTGTCTGGCTTTCACCTGTGCAGGTTAAGGTGTTGCCAGTATCTGATAAATACCTTGATTATGCAAAAGAAATCATGTCAAAGCTCTATGAAGAGGGAATACGTGCAGAACTAGACGATCGTGATGAAAAGCTTGGCTTTAAGATTCGCGAAGCAAGAATGCAGAAGGTTCCTTACATGATAATTGTCGGGGAAAAAGAAAAGGATAACCGTCTTGTCTCTGTCAGACAGCGTGACGCTGAACAGGATAAACAGGAAATAGGGGAGATGGATATGGCAGACTTCATTGATTTGTTGAAAAGAAGTTGAGGATTACATAGACAGAAGAGAAACTTCGTAAGGATAAAGTACAAGGTGCAGAAGTCGCTACAAGTGTCCATTTCATGGTAGGATTAATAATATAAGTGGGATGGTTTCATAAGGGTTACTGTGTAGATGTGGGCACTGCTGAAGGGGTGAATCGATATGAATAAGGAATGGTCAGAAAAGAACAAGAAAATGCAATCTCTGATCGGTAAGAAAGAGAGCTTTGATGAAGGGATTAAAGTTCTGCTTGAGCTAAGAGAAGAGCTTTTTGGTCAGATAACATCAATTGTTAACACATACCCGAAAGAAGCTTTTTACCTGATGCCTTTTGCAGGAGCGAAGGGGTATCACAGCAAGACTCTTGGGTATTCCCTGTGGCATATATTTCGGATTGAGGATATTGTGGCACATACACTGATATCTCAGGACAGTCAAATTCTCTTTACGGATGATTGGCTTCACAGGATAAACAGTCCTATCATAACCACCGGCAATGAACTGAAAGGGGAGGAAATTGCCGAGTTTTCCGCAAAACTCGATGTGAGAGCTTTGTATGATTACTGCAGGACAGTGATGGATTCAACAAATGAGTTGCTTAAAGACATGCAATACAAAGACCTAAAGAGGAAGTTTACTGATGATGATAGGGAAAGGATAATCGAAACACGAACGGTTAGTAAGGATGAAGATGCATTCTGGTTGATCGATTATTGGTGCGGCAAGGATATTAAAGGACTGATTCAGATGCCTTTCTCCAGACACTGGATCATGCACATCGAAGCAATGTGTCGGATTAAGAACGCGCTTTGTTGTAAGGCAAGGAAAGGCTTAGATCCCGTAGCATACTGTGGCCTTTCTTGTAGTCATTGCTTTTTGAAAGAATGGTGTGGCGGCTGTAGGACATCCTATAATACTTGCTCATACGCGACCTGCTATCCTGACAGAACTTGCCCTAATGCTGCGTGCTGTAAGGGAAAAGGTCTTGATGGGTGTTATGATTGTGATAATCTGGCAGGCTGTATGATAGGATTCTACTCAAATGGAAGTGATGCAAATGCAGTGAAAGCGATGGCAATGTTCATTCATAAGCATAGCAAGAAGGAATTGGCAGCTGTTCTTGATAATCTGCATAAGAAGTATGATTTTCAGAAGATTCAGGAAATACTTGGGGATGACCTGGATGAAGGACTAAAGCTCCTTGAAGAAAACAGATAGGAATGAGGTTATTGAGAATACTAGTCTCAGAGAGCACTGCAGAAATACAGGCTATTATAGGGCAGTCAGTCTACAAATGTAGGTTGGCTGGTCTTTTCGCAAAGAGTTTCTCTTATTGTTAGCTTTCTTTTATATATATTTAAGAATAAAAACGTACGGAATATAGTATTATTTATAGTAGATAAATAATATTAGTGGTAATTTTGTCTGTATGGAGGAATGCTATGTCCGAAAAGATGAATATCATATTTCGCAAATTTCTGATAGTAGCGATTTCTCTCGTGGTCGCAGGTACCTGCAGTGGATATTCTGAGGATACTAAGACACATGTTGATGATGCCGATAGCGCGGTGGATTTTGAACATAGTCTTGACGATTATGTGCCTGCCAAGAAGAGATACAATTTCTACTTTACTTATAAGATAGTTCATCCTTGGTGGGATGCTGTTGCACTTGGAATGGAAGATGCTCAGAAAAAATATCTTGAAAAGGGCATAACAATAACTTATGAGTATATGGCTCCGGACGCAGCTTCTTATGAGGATCAGACTAAAAGACTATTAAAGGCTCAGGAAGGTAATTATGATGTAATCGGAGTAGATGTGGCAGATGAGGAAAAGATTTCTCCGGTGCTGGATAAAATGGTGGATTCCGGCCATAAGGTGATGACATTTTCCAGTTCTGATGCAGCACCTGGTTGCAAGAGAATTGCTTACGTCGGGAATACCCATAACTATCAGGATGGAGCAGATTTAACAGAAGCGCTTTGCAAAAAACTTGGCTATAAGGGTAAAGTGGGTATACTTGTTGGAAGTCACGGCGCTCCATGCCATGAAGACAGATCAAGAGGAGCCAGGGCTACTATTGGTAAATACCCCAATATGGAAATTGTAGCAATAGAGTATGACATGGACTCTATTGATATGGCATATGAATTGACTAAAAAGATGCTAAAGGACAATCCTGATATTGCAGGCTTTGTATGCTGCAATATGAGTAATCCCGTTGGAACAGCCAGGGCAGTTACTGAGGTTGGAAGTAAGGCAGTGATAGTGGGAATGGACCATGACCAGGAGGCACTCCATTATCTACAGGATGGCGTAATCTATTGTCTTGGAGTACAGGATTGTTTTTCGATTGGCTTTGATACTTTGCAGATTGCGGTAAAAATAGCAGATGGAAATGTGCCGGGAGCTCTTTTCCCGGATAAGACTGATGAAAGCACAACTATTATCTATCAGGAAGATGCGGCACCAATGCTTGAAGTCTTGTATGGAGACGTTTCGCAATGAAAAAGAAGAGGATTACTGAAAAGGCAGTGACTATAACTGCGGCGATAGGAAGTGTTCTTATCATGATAATGGTAATCGCCAATACTTATTGGGCTTCTAAGCAGGCTATTTTGTCTACAAATCAGGCAGTTTCTGCTGTAAGTGCTTTTTATCTTGAATCGATGGCGGATAGACGAGCCAAGACAATTACAAACCTGATCAATAATAATTTTGACTACATGGAAAAGGCTGTAAGCGTCATAGACGATACAAAGATAGAAACACAGGATGAGCTTCGAGAGGCAATTGGCAGAATGAAGAGGCTCTTGTCTCTTAATCGTTTTGCTCTTGTAGATGAGGATGATGTAGTTTATACGCAGTACACTACATATACCGGTGGCAGCAGGCATCCTTTTCTTGTGAAAAAGAAATTGGATGACAAAATGATAAGCACTGTTTTCATTTATGGTTCATCAAAGGAGCTTTGCCTGGCAATCCCAATAGACATAAAAATAATGGGAAAACAGTTTAAGGCATGCTTTGTTCAGATAAACATTAACGATATAGTTGAGCTGCTTGCTTTTGATGATCAGGAAAGCACACATTTGGCGCTGTATTCCGAAAACGGAGGAAATCTGTCGGAAACAGAGCTTGGTACTCTTATCGGAACACAAAATATTTTTGATGCCACAAACGGAAATGTTTCTGAGGAAAAGTGGAATTCATTCCGTGATGATTTTGCAAATAAAAGAAGAGGAACACTGACTATTACCATAAATGGTGCAGTTGACACTATATACTATGAGCCTGTGCCTGACACCGGATGGGAACTGGTTGTAATGATACGTGAGAGCGTTATTCAGGATCAGATTCAGGAAATCAGCGCAAAGAGTATCAGAAATAATCATATGCAGATAATTTTACTTCTTTCAGTAGCGACCCTGTTCTCCGCTATATTATTCTACATGATAAGGCGTGTTGCAGATGAAAAACTGGACGAAGAAAAAGAAAACAGCAAAGCGTTAAAGAGCTTGGCAAATACTGATTCAATGACCGGAATCAGGAATAAACATGCTTACATGGAGACGGAATCCCTATTAAATGACAGGATTCGTGAAGGAAACGTTGATAAGCTGGCACTTGTTGCATGTGATATAAATGGCCTTAAATATATCAATGACACAAAAGGACATGCTGCAGGTGATAGGCTTATCAAGGATGCATGCGCTCTAATCTGTGATACTTTCAATCATGGTTCGGTTTATAGAACCGGTGGCGATGAGTTTATAGTTCTTTTGCAAGGTAAAGGTTACGATACCAGGGAAGAAGTAATTGCTGCCTTCAATAGGCAGATAGAGGAAAACATCAAGAAGGATGAGGTTGTTGTTTCCATCGGCCACTCAATACTGCAGCCGGAAGATGAACAGTTACATGATGTATTCGAACGAGCAGACCAGATGATGTATGCTCGCAAGAAAGAATTAAAGAGCATGGGAGCCAGAACAAGAGACTTTAATGAAACGTAAACCTTAATATTCATAATCGTCTAATGCAGTGTAAAGGTTACTGTTCAGACAGAAATGCGCACTCTGCTGCGCATTTCGTGAGAAAGTGATTCAGGAGTGAGCGCATTCCTTCGACGAAGTCGAATTGGAATGAATGCGCGAATTCGTTACTGGAGCGAGCTGCAAGCGAGTGAACAGTAACGTGTAAAGCCGGGCTGAATGCGTGTAATGCATAAGCCCGGTTCTTTTTATGTTATGATATCATAAAGATAAGGGGGAGACTGTATGAAGCCAATCACTGATCGGATCAGTTTTTTACCAAGTTCAGAGGATCCGCTTTCTGCGGATGTTTATGTGATAAGGGGCGATGAGCGCAGCTATGTGGTTGATGTAGGAAGTTGCGATGCCGCCTACAATCTTATCAGTTCTTTAGGGAAAAGAACTATCGTCATTACCCATTTTCACGATGATCATATGAAAAATCTAAAAAGGCTCGATGTGTCTGACAATGAGCTGCTTCTTACGGTTCAGGACAGGAAGGTTTTGGCAACAAAGGCGTACTGCGACGTATCCATAGATGCAGCAGAGGATGAAAATGGGTCGAATGGCAGCACAGGTCTGAAACTGGGCACAATAGTTGAAAAAACGGTTGAAATCCGGGATGGCGTAAAGCTTGTAATATGCCCAATCCCCAGCAGCCACGCAAAGGGAAGTCTTGGTGTGATCGTGGACGATGAATATCTGCTTCTGGGTGATGGCTTTTATGGCAGCGCAAAGGGGTATAATGTATCTCTTTTATCTGACGAGATCAGAACTCTGAAGGGGCTCTCTTTTACCAAGGTGATCATGAGCCATGACGAGAAAATATACTCCCGGGATGAGGTAATATCGGAACTTGAGGGCTTCTACGCAAAAAGAACCAAGGACAGTCCATACATTCCATATAAATAAATGAAAAATTTTTGCAGACTTTTACTTTTCCGTTTCGTTATATTTAATGAAAGGCGAGAAAGGAAATAAAAATGGGGGAAATGGATTCTAAGAAAAAGTTAATAGAACTGATGAATCGGCATAAGAATCTGGTTTTCTCTGTTTGCCTGAAACTTACCGGGGATTATTTTACAGCGGAGGACATAACCCAGGAAACCTTTATCTCAGCTTATCAGCATCTTAGTGAATTCGACGGACAGTCTGAAAAAGCCTGGCTGTGCAGGATAGCAAGTAACAAGTGCATAGACTACCTGCGGCAGGCAGAGCGACGGGCAGTGGCCACTGCAGAAGAGGAAATGCCGCAGCAGACGGCAGATGGACGAGCCGGAATTCTGGAACAGTTCATTTCTGAGGATGTAATGGAGAGGTTCAGGGATAGCTGCAATGAACTTCCCGAGCCCTACAAGACGCCGGCAATCCTACATTTTGATGAGGGACTTACAGCAAAAGAAATATCAGAAAAAACTGATGTGCCGTTAAAGACAGTGCAGTCTCAGATTTACAGGGCCAGGGAGATGCTAAAGAAAAAGATAAGAAAGGAGGAACTGCTTGCATGAGTGATCAGATACCGTATTTAAGCGACGAAGAGCTGGAAAAGCTAATAGCAGGTGTTGAGAAAGAGCCTATGGTTAGTGCACCTGACCATATGGAAGAAAAAGTAATCGCAAGGATCACCAGCATTGAGCGGAAGAAGACAATTTCTTTTGCCGGGTATTGCCTCAGAGTTGGGTTTGGCGTAGCTGCAGCTGTTGCGCTTCTCTGCGTGGTTCCTTTCATTTCGCAGCGGCAGATTATAGAGCCTTTGCTTGGGACAGCTCTTTTGGAAAAAGAGATTCCTACTAAGAAAGAGGTTCTGAAGGGCAGGGATGCAAGGACAAAAGAGGAAGTTTTACTAGAGGCAAATCAGCCAAGTTTGTTCGAAGAGATCAAGAACTATTTTGATACTGCTGACTGATGGCAGGAAACAGAGCCACATTTGGTTGTGTATGGAAACAAGATTCAGATAATAGTCGGAGGATTTTTACTATGAAACAGAAGAGAAAAAACAGATTTTTTACATTTATATTTTCACTGCTTCCAGGGGCAGCTGAGATGTATATGGGATTTATGAAGAATGGTCTTACATTAATGGTATTGTTCTTCTTATCATTTATACCTATGGTGTTTTTTAGTTCGTTGGAGTTCTTGATGGCTCTTGGAGTTGTAATCTGGTTCTTTGGATTCTTCCACGCAAGGAACTATGCAAGCATGACAGATGATGAGTTTGATGTGATGGAAGATAAGTACATTTGGGAAGAGTTCGATGAACTTAAGACATTCAGGATTGAAAACAGGACTGTAAAAAAGATTATCGCTGCAGTGCTTATCCTTATCGGCGTAGGACAGCTTTGGAACTATTTCTCAAGCATTCTCTTTAATCTGATTCCGGATGCTCTTTGGGAAACTGTATATCCGATAGTCAGAGAGATTCCGCAGTTTGTGCTTGCTATTGTCTTTATTGTAATTGGAGTCTTTATGATAAAGGGTAAGAAGAGAGAACTTGATATTGCGCCCAATGTAGAGATTAAGCGTATTGCAGAAATCATGCCGATGCAGGAAAAGAAGCAGGAAGTTAAAATGGAAATGGGGCAGAAAGCTGAAACTGCAAAGGAGACAGCAGAAGAGTCTGTAAAAGAGACAGCAAAAGAGTCGGCTGAAAAAATAGCTGAAGCAGAAGAAGAGATTTTGCCACAGTCAAAGGAGGCCTGAAATGGAGACGATTAGAACTCACAGAGTAGGCACCATAACCACAGGGCTTTCGCTTATCGCTTTCGGAGTGATGTTTGTACTACATCTGTTCATGAATGCGATAAGCTATGATATGATCTTCAGGTTCTGGCCGGTAATCTTGATAGGGCTGGGAGTAGAAGTCCTATTGTCGAATTTTTGTAAGGATAAGATAGTTTACGACAAAGGAGCAATCTGTCTTATGTTGATCATTGCTATCTTTACAATGGGAATGGCGGGAATGGATTGGATCTATACGCATTATCCATTGGAAATGTGGTAAAAAAACTAATTCATATTTGAATCATTTGAGCAGAGTACTTAGCGAGGTTTTTTCGAGCTTAGTACGAGCCATGGGGATGCACTTAATGAGGTTTTGTCGAATTTAGTGCAGTATCCCAAAGAGAAGCAGATGAAACACTTAATACCAAATAAAAGGGAGACCGATTTCTATGAACTACGTGAAATGAGGTCTCCCTTTTGTTTGGAATTTAGTGTTTCACTGCGAAGGAGTAGTGAAAATATATATTTGTTACATTACAATTCCTTCGTCCGGGCTAAGCATTAAGCAGCCTTCTGTGATGCTTCCTTCTTTTCCTTGCGCTGCTGACGAAGTGTCTTTGCTGCGATGTTTGCAAGAACCAGTGAAAGAGCTGCTAAGAGAACTGCGATTGCAGACTGGATAAGCGCCCAGAAATCAGCAGCTCCTGATACGAAGGCAGTCATCTTTGCAATGATTGTCTGAACCAGTGAGCAGATTGTAACTGCAAGCATGAATACCATTGGTACGAAGAACATCTTGTTGTTCTTACCAACTGCGCCGAGCCATGTGCATACTGCAAGGAGTCCGATGGCTGCAAGGAGCTGGTTAGCTGCTCCGAAGAGAGGCCAGATCTTTGTATAGCCTGTCATACCAAGAGCTACACCAAGTACTACTGTTACAGCTGTTGCAAAAAGAGGATGTGTGACCACGCTCTTGTATCCTGTAACGTCCTTGTAGGTCTTGCCACCCTCAAGGAAGAATTCCTGGAACATGTATCTTGCAAGACGGGTAGCTGTGTCAAGAGATGTGAGGCAGAATACTGAAACTGCAAGGATCAGCATCTGGTACATGATGTTCTGTACGCCCGGTGCAAAAGAGCCGATCATTGCTGAAAGTCCGCCGGCGAAAACCTGAGTTGGGCTTGCATAGCTTCCTTCAGCGGCAGCGGACCAAACAAAGCCGATTGCGCAAAGTGAGATAACTGCTACGAGACATTCGATGAGCATTGAGCCGTAAGCTACAGGGCGGGCGTTTTTCTCATTATCAAGCTGCTTTGCTGATGTTCCTGAAGAAACCAGTGAGTGGAAGCCTGAAATAGCGCCGCATGCGATTGTTACGAAAAGAGCAGGGAAAGCAGTTCCTGTTGTGAACACGCCTGTGCCCTTAAGTGCTGCATCTCCAAAAGCCGGAACAGCGAAGTTTCCGTTTCCTGATACCACACCACCGATTACAGCAATGACGCCTGCACCGATCATGAAGTAAAGAAGGAAGGAACTGAGGTAATCTCTTGGCTGAAGAAGAATCCAAACAGGAGTTACCGAAGCTACAAGGATATATGCGCCAACAACCCACATCCATGCATTGTAGGAAAGTGAAATTGGATGGAAGTTAAGGCCAAGTGCTACGATAGCGATGATTCCAAGGACGCCGACTGCAGAAGAAACACCAATAGGAGCGTTTTTACGATGAACGAAGTAACCAAAAGCTACAGCAAGAACGATGAAAAGGAATGAGATCATCGCTGTTGATTCGTTTGCTGCAAGAGTAGCACCCTCAACTGCAGCGCCTGCAGCTGTTGTGTTTCCGAAGGTACTTGCTACGATTGAAGAAAAGGCAGCTACAACAAGAAGCAGTGTCAGGTAACCGAAGGTCAGGAACAGTTTTTTTGCTGCTCTTCCCATTGAGTTATCAATGATCTCGCCGATTGACTGGCCCTTGTTACGAAGTGATGCGAAAAGAGCTCCAAAGTCATGTACACCGCCGAAGAAGATTCCTCCGATGAGTACCCACAACAGAACAGGAACCCAGCCGAATACTGCGGCCTGAATAGGTCCGTTGATTGGGCCTGCGCCTGCAATTGATGAAAAGTGATGTCCCATAACAACAGGAGTCTTGGCAGGTACATAGTCCATGCCATCCTCGAACTCGTGTGCCGGAGTCTTTCTGCTAGGATCAATTCCCCACTGCTTTGCAAGCCAGCCGCCATAGAATACATAACCGGCAACCAGGATCAAAGCACTAACAATAAGTAATAATGCTGCATTCATGATGCTTTCTCCTCCTTACCCTTAAGGGTATTAAATATATTGGTTAAGAGCTTTTTCAGCTCCTTGCCTGCATAATTTGTAAGCACACATTCGCTGTCAAGGAAAGCACAGGCGATTTTTGCCTGGCTGTGGCCCCTGAAGCCGAAAAGATAGCCCTTATCGTAGCTAAATTTCTTTATTTCCTTTTGAATCTCTTTATCAGGAGTTTTGTCGGAAATGATGACGAATGTAAGGTATGAGCACATGTGGTCAGGCTCCGGATATTTTTCGCCGTTTCTTACAAGTTGAGGTTCCATCTGGGTTTCAATGGTTCTTCGGATCTCTGCAAGGGTTTCAGGCGTGATCTCGGATGTCTTTATAAACAGCACGTGTTCATAGGCACGGATTGCCCAGAGCTTAGCCTCTTTTTTCAGAACATATTTTTCTCCAAGGGAAAAAAACTTTGCATAGGCAGGATAGATATTGTCCCCAAGCTTAAAGTCTTTGATTATGTCAAAGTTTGCTCGATATCTTTTAAGAAGTTCACAGAAATAGTCGTCGCTTGACGCAGTCATTTTTATAAGTCTCCCCAGCACTTATTTTTCAACAATAAAGTTGATGAAATATAACATGCTTCTAATTTATCACTGTGACGCGTTATTGCAAGATAACAAAATTAATCTTTTCTTGATGTTTTTTAACATATGAATTCCGATATCTTTCATAACAATGGGAAATCTGGTGTATAATAGACGTCAGGAGGAGCGTGTTATGAACAGAGAAAGCGGAGTTCTTATGCCTGTGTTTTCACTGGCGTCTAAGTTTGGAATTGGATGTTTCTCAAGGGAAGCCTTTGAGTTTGTTGATTTTTTGGAGAAAGCAGGACAGGGATACTGGCAGGTGCTTCCTCTGGGACCAACGGGTTTTGGCAATTCTCCCTATCAGCCATTTTCTGCATTTGCGGGAAATCCATACTTTATTTCACCTGAAAAACTTATAGATGAGGGACTTCTTTCCTGGGATGACGTAAACGGCGTGGATTTTGGCGGCAACCAGGAGGCTGTTGATTATGGAAAACTATATGAAAACAGACCTGTAATCTTAAAAAAGGCCTACGAGACTTTTATAAAAAAAGCCAGCATAGAGCAGCTTGCAGACTATAAGGCTTATTATAAGGAAAATGAGAGCTGGCTTCTTGATTATGCTCTTTATGTTGTTATAAAACAGCTTCAGGGCGGAAAAACCTGGATTGAATGGGATGAGGATCTTCGAAAGAGGAAGAAATCTGCCCTGGATGAAGTGAAGGAAAAATATAAAGATAAGCTGGAGTTTATCTTTTTTGAACAGTTCAAGTTTGATGAACAGTGGAAGAAGATTTTGACCTATGCTCATGAGCGTAAAGTCAAGATAATTGGCGACCTCCCATTTTATGTTGCAATGGACAGTGCAGATGCCTGGGCTCATCCCGAGGCTTTTGAGATGGATAAAGATCTTTTGCCCAAAGCCGTTGCAGGATGTCCGCCGGATGCTTTTTCTCCCACAGGTCAGCTATGGGGAAATCCTGTATATGACTGGGATGCCCTCAAAAAGAATGGCTACGACTGGTGGGTAAAGAGAATAGAGCGGAACTATCAGTGGTTTGATGTGATACGTATCGATCATTTCCACGGCTTTAATGAATATTATGAGATACCATTTGAGGATAAGACTGCAGAGAATGGCAAGATGAAGAAGGGGCCGGGAATGGACCTCTTTAATGCCCTTAAAAAGAACGTTGGCAAGCTGGATATGATAGCTGAGGATCTTGGAACCAACACAGAGGAAAATGTTAAGCTGCTTGAAGATTCCGGCCTTCCGGGAATGAATGTGCTTCAGTTTGGCTTTACCAGCTGGGATAGCTGCTATGTAAATCACAGGCACAAAAAGAACTCAGTTGTATACACCGGAACCCATGACAATACACCAACTTTTGCCTGGGTACAGGAAATCAGCAATGGGGAGCGTGATTTCACAAGGCGTTATATCAACTCTTTAAATACTGACTATGGCGCTTTTGTCTGGGATATCATCAGGGAAGCCTATCGCTCGGTGGCAGATCTTTGCATAATTCCAATCCAGGATTATCTGTGCAAGGGAAAAGAAGCTCGTATCAACACTCCTGGAACAGCCGATGGAAACTGGATGTGGAGGCTTACACCAAACTATCTGTCTGATGATCTGGCAAGAAGCATACGCCTTATGACAGAGACCTACAGCAGAATGGCAAAAGAGCTACCTGGGGAAAAGAAGGTATGAAAAAAATTAGGGAGAATTTGTGGGGATGGAATTAGATAAGGATTGTATTGAGGCGATAAATAATCTATGTGGTGATCTGGACAATATGGGGTTTAAGATCAGCCCTTCTGAAGATATTTATTACTATAATTCTGTAGATAATAAATATATTCTTTTGCATTTCAAAAACTGGCATACAAAAGAATATATTGACGTGGATTATAAAAGTACGTTGAAAGTCTTTGTTTGCCCGGAAGCGGTATATAAAAATGGCTGGGAAAAAGAAGCGTTATGCTGTTTAAGTGATAAGAATGCGTTGTTTAATCAATACGTACGGTATGATGAGGAAAATGATAGATGGTATGGAGTGTTTTCCACATATCCATATGGCACTGGAAGAAGAAAGAACTGGTTCCCTAAGTTTAATATAGTATTCAGATATGGGAATGATTCATGTTATGTTGAATATAGAAATACTTTTATGAGACATTATGCCAGATGCAGTCTGGCTAGAAACGAATTACTATTCGTTATTGATGGAAAAGTAGTAGATTCAAAATTAGTATCTTTTCCTTTAACGGGAAGAAGGGCTGTATCTATTGGTATTTTGAAGGAAGTTTATAGGTATGATCAGAAGTCTTTTGATGCTTGGTGCCAGAAGATAATAACAGAATTTGATCTTCACAGCCATTTAGAGTGGTTATCAAAGATATTAGAAATACCTGTACCGCTGCTGGAGTTACAGAATGAGCTAAACGAAACCAAGGCAGCTAGAGCATTTCCGATTCAGATTGAAAAAAATAATTTGGCTATGTATGAAAAAATCAGTAGACTGGTCAAGAGCTTTGAAGTCGATACTGATAAGAAGATTCCGTTGTTGACAATTTTGGGTCCCGCCGGTGTTGGTAAAACAACCATTGCAAAAATACTAGCGGAGAAATTCGATGCTGCTATTGAGCTTGTTTCTCCGGCTGACTTAAAGGGAGCCTATACCGGGCAGACTCAGGCAAAAATCTATGATCTTTTCAAGAGAATCATAGATGAAACAGTTACCAGCCCAAGAAGTGGGATTGTTATCCTTATTGATGAAGTATATACGCTTTTGGGAGATGAGTTTGGAAGAGAGGCTGTTTCATTACTACTTCCAATCCTTTCCGGAGATCGCAGTGAGCTGACCAGAGGTAAGGATGATGAAGAGGATAAATTTCCAGCTATTGATTTAAAGAAAAATAAGATTACTATCTGGTTTTCTGGATATGAATTGCCAACAAGGCAGATGCTTCAGAAAAATTTAGGCCTTTATCGACGGATGGAAATCCTTAGTCTTAAGACTCCTACAGTTGACAGACTTATGGATGAATTTTTGAAGCAGATAGATGATCTTACTACTCCAGAAAACGAAGAAATCGTAATTAAAAAAGTAAGAGATCATGTGGCTTGGGCAACATCTCCTGAGAGAGCGGTGTATTTTGCAAATTATTCAGGAATCAGGCGACTGGCAAAGGAAATCTGTGCTTTGAGCGGCGAGGATTCAGATTTCCTGGAGCAGGTTGACAGTGTAATAGCAGGCTCCAAGAATGAGATTGAGGCCCAGTACAGGGCAGCAATACTTATGAATAATGACGGCAAAAAGGATCCTACTGTCCCGGTTCCTGCATTTAAGACTTTGAGCAATATTTCTGAGGTGAAAGTAATTGGAAATCAGAATGTTGTTGAAAAAATGCATGAGATTGTAAATATGTTTTTTAACAAGGAGGAATATATCAGACAGGGGATTGAAATACCAAAAGGCATGCTTTTTGTCGGACCTCCCGGAACAGGAAAGAGCTATATGGCAAAACATATGGCCTGGTATCTTCAGGATAAATACAGGAGGACAGCGGACAAGGACCACAGAGTTGGATTCATTCCTATAGTTGCTACAAAACTGCATAAAGCAGAAGATGTAGATAAACTCTTTGAAACAGCCAAGGAATTTGATGACTGCATCATATTTATTGATGAGATTGATGCTATTGGCAAAAAGAGAGAAGAAAATAGATTTGAAGATGCCATGTTTAGTCTTATGACTAACATGGATGGTTTTGATTCGTCTTCAGGAATTTTTATTCTTGCTGCAACAAATGCTCCCGAAGATCTTGACCAGGCGCTTATGAGAGCGGGACGCTTTGATAGTGTAATAGAGATAGCTCATCCAGACAAAGATGACAGAAAGGAGCTTATAAAGTACTATCTTTCGGAGAAGAAAAGATGGAAAGATGACTATTCCAGTGGTGAAGACGGATATAAGGCAGAAGTAGAATCTCTTATCGATGATTTAGCTCGTAAAACTCCATTCTTTTCTGCAGCACAGATAAAGACGATGGTTAATAATGCTGCAAAGGTTATTGAAAAGAGTGTTGAACCGGGTATAGAAAAAAAGATTGATTTAGAGGAGTGGAAAAGTACGCTTATAGATCAGATAGATACAATTTCACTTGGTGAAAAAGGCGAAGTCACAGATACAACCTTTGACCTAACGAAAAATGAAGGTGCATCCGGAACTGCAATTCATGAAGTCGGCCACGCTCTAATGGAATATCTGGAGTTTGACCAGCAGCCTTTCGATGAGATAACCGTAATTCCTCGAGGAAAAGCTTTGGGCTATGTCAGAAATTATGGAAGAACTAATCATCCTATGACTAGAGAAAACCTGCTAAAGGACATCAGAATTTCTTTGGGAGGAAGAGTGGCTGAGGAACTGGTCTATGGGAAAGACAAAGTATCGGCCGGATCCGTTGCTGATATTACAGATGCATCTTCCATAGCCATTGATATGGTTTCAAAGTACGGAATGTCGGAAGCTATAGGACCCATGACACTGATTGTTGATCATGACAAATATCTTGGAAACAAGGCTGAGTATATCTGCTCTGATGCCATGAGGGTTCAGGCAGAGAATGAAGAGCAGAGTATTATTAAAGAGCAGTACGCAATAACGAAGGAAAAACTGAGCAATAATAAAGATCTGCTGATAAAGCTTGCGCGGGAAGTTTTTGATAAAAAGACAATGACCGGTGAGGATTTCGTAGAAAAGATAGAAAAAATAAAGACCGGAGCGACAATTGACATTGACTTGCTCCGGCCAGAATCTTAATCTTCACTTGCGTCAATTTTTTCTCGGATCTGCTGCATGCGTAGATCCAGCTGATTTATGAGGTCAGCACTGAATTTAAGATCGTCAGTTATGACCTCCTGATTTTCAATATGTTTCTTATATTTCATCTTATGCTCAAGAGATGCCCAGAAATCCATGGCGATGGTGCTGAATTGAACTTCAACCTTCATATACTCTTTTACCTGAGTAAGGAAGATGGGTATCTCTATGATAAGATGAAGACTTCTATAACCACTCTTTTTTGGGTGCTCGATATAGTCCTTGCGCTGAAGGACTGTAATGTCATCCTGGTCTGAAAGGCACTTGGCGAGCATATAAATGTCGTCAACAAAAGAACAGATAACGCGGATGCCCGCTATATCTGAGAGATTATCGTTTATGTTTTCAATAGTGAAATCAATACCTTTACTGCTTAACTTCTTATAGATGCTAAGAGGGGTCTTTATCCTCATCTTGATGGATTCAAAAGGATTTCTGTTATTTATAAGTGAAAGCTCTTTGTTCAGAACATCGAGCTTGGTCCTGACTTCGGATAGAGCACAGTCATATTTCATCATAAGGATCTGGAACTCTTTTACCTGATCTTTCATCCTTAGAAGATTTTCAACATCAGCCGGAGTAAACTGACTGTCTGATGTAATTCCATCGATTACTTTAAGTTCATCCTGATCTTCCGCAAGATCGGCAAATTCTATCTTGGAATAGTCTATATGTTCAACTGCCATAGACTTCACTTCCTTTCCGGAATAGTATTTCTAGTTATAGTATAACAATTTTATTTTAACGTTCTGTGAAGATATTATAAAGTTTTTCTTATTGTATAAGTGCCGAAAACCCGCGGAATAATACCATCCGCGGGCTTATATTTTTTATGTTTTAACCGGCATTATTTTGTTTTCTGGGCTGGAGCTTATTTGGGAGATCCGCCAGCGAAACCACGCTGTAATCTATTTCAGCTCTGGGGCCTGCAAGCATTTTGTACTTGCTAAGGACACGCCTGTAGACTATCTTACAGCTTTCCTTATTTGTTCCAACGAGAAGCAAAAGATACTGTGAAGATGAATATTTGCAATAGGTATCACCCTGCCTCAAAGTGTTGGAGATGGCTTCTTGAAGGAGCTTGCTTTTTGAATCAAGCTTTGCCTGGTTCGATATCTTTTTTCCTTCATAATCCACTATGGTAAGAAGCATCATGTATACTGACTGGCCACTTCTTTCCATGTTGCGGCTAAGGATGTGATACGCATCGATAAAACTCGGGTATGAGCAATCATAGGCACCGTTGTCATCTCTATCAAGACACTCACGTTTCTCAATGATGTCATCTCTGATCTGGAGGATTTTGCTGGGCATGTTGGTTATCTGGCGGCTCATCTTATCATAACATTCGATAAGGTCATTGCTGGGAGAGATACCAAGCTCGTCGGTGTAATAGCGAACAGTTTCATTGTAGATTCTGTAAGCTTCTTTATAATTGCCGATTCCTATAAGGGCATTTATCTCTCCAATCTGCCACTCGTCATCTGGGTAAAGAGCGGATGCCTTCTTATATATACTTAGCATGGACTCGAAGTCCTTTTTCTCTTCATAGTAGTTGCCAAGTGCAACGACGCTTTCAGAATACATTCTCTGAAGCTGAACGCTCTTGATGATAACCCACTCCTGCGTGGACAGTTCGGGCAAAAGTTCTGCCTTGTACAGATCAAAAGCATTCTTATATAGAAGCGTCGAAGCTACAGTATCTTTTTCCTTCCTGGCAGCTTCTATGGATTTGATGAATTCTGCTGCATCTGATTCAATTTCAACATTATCATCGGTGTAAAAGAATCCGTCTCTGTTAACGATGTAATCGTAATCCGGAAGACCTGAGTTTTTAAGCTGCTTGTGCATCTGATAGATCAGGTTGTTAAAGCTGTTGTTGAGATTTGACTGTTCTTCTCTGTCATAAAGAATCCCTACAAGCTTGTCTCTGGAAATGCCCTGTTTGCCACTCAGCCAGACAATTTCAAGGAGCTGTATATATTTAGAGGTCTTATTTTTGCCAATAGAAACAAAGCTGCCATCATATTTAATAGAAAGGCCGCCAAATAATTCAATCTGAAGTTTGATCCTGTTGTTATTGCTCATAGACTTACCTCAGAGGACTCCACTACTTCACACCTGTTTCCTTCGTACTGGCAAATTCCAACACTCTTACTGTTTAGCTCGTGTATTTCTGCGTCGAACCTGGCCCATTTACAGCACCAGCATTCTTTCATAGGAACAAGAGCACCTTCATCAGGTTCAAAATGATCACAGCAGTAGTTTTCTCTTACAATCATGAATCCGTTATTGTCATAGCTATTTTCCATTATATTCCCCTTGCTATATACAAAACATCTGATTAACGATAAAAAAAGAGTATAATTGTAGCTTTTGTTTCTACAATTATACTCTAGCATGAAACAATTTTACGGAAACAAATATGTCGTAAAACAGACATTTTTTGTCGCGGATGGTATTGTTTGAATGTATTTAGTTAGTTGAAGTCCATCTTCCGCTTGCTCCGCAGGGGAGGATGAGCCCGTTTGTTTTAACAGGAAGTCCTATTTCGTTTGCTTCAACTGTTCCCTTGTGAATGGGATCAATAACAGTGTGGAGCATGTAGGAGAGGACAGCCGGCTGAAGTCCTGTTGTGTATGAATTAATAAGGAAGAAAAGAGGGTCATCTGACAGGAGCTGAGATGAGAGCTTTATAAATGGAAAGACAGATTCCTCGATTTTCCAGATCTCACCTTTGGGACCTCTGCCATAAGAAGGAGGATCCATTATAATGGCATCGTACTTGTTGCCTCTTCTTATTTCTCTTTCCACAAATTTGACGCAGTCGTCCACAAGATATCTGATAGGTGCATCGGATAATCCTGAGGAAGCAGCATTCTCTTTTGCCCAGGCAACCATACCCTTGGCGGCATCGACATGGGTTACATTTGCTCCGGCCTTGGCGGCTGAAACTGTCGCGCCTCCTGTGTAGGCAAAGAGGTTTAACACCTTAATGGTCCTTTCAGGATTTTTTTCTTTTGCTTCTTTTATTAATGAAGAAAACCAATCCCAGTTGGCTGCCTGCTCCGGGAAAAGACCTGTGTGCTTGAAACTAAAGGGCTTTAGGTTGAAGGTCAGTTCCTTATAATTAATGGACCATTCCTCAGGTAGCTTTCTGAACTCCCATTCACCGCCGCCCTTGTTGCTGCGATGATAATGGCCGTTAAAGTTCTTCCAGCCATAGTTCTTTTTCTCGGTATTCCAGATTACCTGAGGATCGGGGCGTACAAGGATATAATCGCCCCAGCGCTCAAGCTTCTCTCCACTGGAGGTATCTATTACTTCATAATCTTTCCATCCGTCTGCAATCCACATACAAAAACCTTTCTACTTTATAATATAATTATTCTTTCTTAATACTTTCGTAATGGTCATCCATAATATTATATGGTAATATCAACTTCGACGCGTGGGTTGCGCGTAAAAAGATTAAAAAACATCAAGAAATATGGCTATAAAACACTGATTTTGCGATAAAAGTGATTAATTTTAAAAAAGTAGTTGCATATCGAAAAGAAATGTTTTATACTCATAAACGCTGTGACATGATAGCTATGAAGCGTGAGGTTGCTGCTTTCATCCAGTTAAGCAGGTTTTCCGTGGAGCGAATGTCTAGAGGCCAGCATTAAAGGCCAAACAAACTGACGACAAGTCACTGTACAGTAAATATGAGTCTGCCGACTAACCCAAGGCAGAAACGACGTGCAAAGTGTTCGGGAGCACCTTGTTCTATGATAAGGCTTAGGACACACACGGGAGAGTGTACAGTCACC
>JAFPVA010000143.1 GCA_017413105.1 Butyrivibrio sp.
AAGCATTTCTTTCGACAAAACAAGCGTTCCGCCCTGCTTTTTCACTTTTTGACGCTGATTTCTGTTTCTACGTAGTCAGAAGCATCAAGAACAATTTCGCAATTTCGATACATCTGCCTCACCATTTCGACGGCATCATCTTCATTTTCAGCCTCCATCTCTACAATGCGGCTCAGCACTTCGGATACTTCTATTCTGTACTTCGTCATACAGAATGCAAAAATAACAAAAAAAAACTACGATTCGGCAATTAGATCAAAAGTTAACATAAAAGATCAAAATAGATCAATTAAAAGTAATACAAACTATGAAGCGTTTTTTGCACCATATAAAAATGAGCTGCTCTCTAAACCACAGTTCAATTCCGTGGACGTTAGAAAACAGTTCATTTCTGTTGTGCCGCAATAAAAGACTTCAAAGAGCCTCAATCTCCTCTACAGTGAGACCTGTGTATTTAGAAATTAATTCTATCGGCATATTGTCGGACTTCATAATACGAGCTGACTCCAGCTTATCTTGCCTTGCCTTCTCTTCAGCCTTTGCGATACCTTTCTCAATGCCCTTCTCAAGACCTTCCTGATACTGTCCTTTCATGACACTAACTGTGTCACGGTATATGCGGAGGCTCTCATCATATTTTGCAAGCTCTTCCTTGCTCATTGCGGCAACCTCAGCGATGTTTGCCAGGCGCTTGAATACAGCATCCTGCGCTAACCAGGGCATTCTTTCCAGTATATCCATATTCTTCAGTACATATATTATTCGTTCGAACGATAGCGGCAAAAGTACGAATAAATTCCGAAACGACCAAGCGTTTGGAGAGTTTTTACACTAATTCCTTTAATTTTCTTTTTCATAGATGTAATAATTTAAAGTTATAAACTATGTGATTTCCGGGTACAAAGATACTAACTATTTCTGAATTCTCCAAATTATTTTCCATAAAATTGTCTGTGTACGCTAACACAACAAATCCATTATTCTCAAAAAATTCCCCACGGGCTTGCAGCTGGTGAGGAAATACCTTTATTTATTACTCATATTGATTCTTCCTGCGGAATTCGTTAGCAACTTCCATCAGGTGCTCGAACTTCTTCAGTCTCTCAGGAGGGTAGTCACCTTTTGCTATCATCTTCTTCGTAGCCTTGAACCAGTTGAGCATATCATGCTCTTCAAGCCTATACTTGGAGGGCCTGCGATGATTTGTCTTCATAAACTCCATCATCCGCTCATACTGCGCATTCCATCTTTCCTCTTGAGTCATAATTGTATTGCCGCAAAGATAGGGATTATTTTTGTAATCTCCAAATAATTTCCCACTAAAATTTCTGTGTCCGCTAACATATCACAACGAATCTTTGTTCTAAACATTCTTTTTAAAACGCCTTATTGGAATGAATAGTCAGAATGAGCCCTATATTGCCTGCAAAGGGCAGATCATCGAGGAATCTTCTGTAGAGGACAAGCAAGAAGGGATAGATATTATGGATTACCCTATAGCTGACGGGAGTTATCTTCATGGCGGCTGTAAACGTCTCAGTAACGGCCCGCTGGGGTATCTACATCACAGAGTGACATCACAGCATCTTGCTATTTTGTTTTCTCCGAACCAAGAACTCTTTTCTCCGAACTTTTCTCCGAACCAGCATGAACAGGAATATGAATAAGGAATGTCATGCGGTTTTCAAAAAAGCGCACAGAGCACAGAGCACAGTTTTTTTAGGGCTGAATATTGGGGTAAAAAGAGATTTGTTATATATATTATTATATTATATATATAATAGATTTCGTTGTGACAGGTTTCAAGTGCTCATGAGAAAACTGTGCTCTGTGCGCTGTGCGCCCTATAGAACTAAAAATGATGCCTTAAAATGTGATTACTTCAAAACGTGCTTTTTTTGTGCTTATTTTCGATTATTATTTGGAAGGTACATGAAAAATTAGTACCTTTGCATTGTCAATGAAAAATGATGAAATTTGCGACCTAACTAGGCGACAAAAATTTCCTAGCGCGCGGGACAGTGTTTCCTAGGGAAAGCCAAAAACAGAGTCAAATCAGCGACAAGTAAAAATAATTAACAACAATCTATTAATCTTTTAAATTTTAAAAATTATGGCACTTAAAGTAAAAGCAGTTGAGAAGAAGATCAAGTTCAACAAACAGGACGAAGGCGTTTATCGCTACGTTATGCAGCCCGACCTGTACATCGCACTGAATCAGGCGAAGGTGATTCGCGAGGCAGCTCTCCGCTCAGGAGTGAGTCAGGGCGTGATGAAGGCATGCTGGGATGCAGCCGGTGAGGTAATCAAGGCGTGGGCAACCGAAGGTCACTCTGTGGCACTGCCAGGACTGGGAAGCATGCGCTTCGGTCTGCGTGCGAAGAGCGTGGAGGACGTGAACAAGGTGAAGACCAGTCTTATCAAGAGTCGTCGAATCATCTTCGTTCCTACTCAGGATCTGAAGGACGAGCTGGCGAACACAGCAATCCAGATTACGTGTTACGACCGTAATGGTGAGATTGTGAAGCGAGTGACTTCTAACGATCCAGGTACTGTGGAGGATAATGAGGACGAGAACGAGGAGCAGAATGGCACAGGCTCTGAGAATGAGCAGGGTTCCGGTTCAGAGCAGGGCGGCTCAGATAATGGCTCGGGCGGCTCTTCGACAAGCTCAGAGACCGCAGGAGGCTCAGAGACCGCGAGCGTAGAAGCACCTGTCATTGATGGAGCAACACCATTTGATGAGAGTACAGAGGTGACTATCACAGGTCCTGAG
>JAFPVA010000144.1 GCA_017413105.1 Butyrivibrio sp.
CAGTTGAAGAATGCCTTAGCACCATCAACATTACCATTAGCATAAGCTACCCAGTATGAAGGTGGTCCAGCGATGATTGTGTTGATTCCATCCTCAAATGCGTAAGGAGCGAATCCACACTCGAAAGATACATCATCAGGAGATGTTACACACCAGTTACCCTGTGTGATAAATACATATTTGCCTTCCTTGAAGCCAGCTACCTGATTGTCATAAGTGCCGTCGATAAGGAGTGCAGGATCTGAATACTGATTCATCATGCCGATAAACTCAGCGAAATTCTTCATTCTAGCTTCGTCAATCTTACCACCGTCGTTAAGAAGGTCGATGTATGTTGTGTCATCAGCCTTAAGACCAGCGTCAAGATACTGACCAAATACGTGTGTTCCTGAAGACCATCCAAGGTTTGTAGGCTCAGCGCACCAACCAAATACTGCTGTGATTCCAAGCTCATCCTTCTTGGCATCAAGAGTTTCGCAAGCTGCCTTCCAAGCATCAGGAGATGTAAGAGAAGCAGGATCTACGCCAGCAGCCTTAAGAATGTCTGCGTTGTAGCCAAGAGCAGTAGCCTCAACTGTGTAAGGGAATCCGATTGTTCCCATTGAAGAATCAACAAGTTCGAAACCAGTCTTGTTTGTCCACTCTTCGCCTGCAAGATCAGCAAGCATGCCGTCCCAGTTAGCTGCCTGGTTAGCCTCGATTACGAAGATATCTGGCATGTTGTCAGCCTGATACATCTTCTTAAGCTCATCAGAAGCGTTTGTGTCGCCACCGATTGTCTCAACGATGAGCTCGTTTCCTGTCTCTTCTTTGTACTTAGCGGCAAGAGCCTGCATATGGTCATTGATCTCAGGCTTACCGTTAAGAAGACGAACAGAACCAACCTCGCCTGCAGGAGCTGCCTCTGTAGTAGCAGCGGCCTCAGTAGTAGATGTCTCTGTTGTAGTAGCAGCAGGAGTCTCTGTTGCTGCTGTGTTGTCAGATGATGTTGTTGCGTCAGCACCTGTTGTACCAGTTGTGCCACAAGCTGCGAGTGATGCAACCATAGCACCTGCTAAAAGCACTGACATAAGTTTCTTTTTCATTTGTTTCCCTCCTTTGTGCAATTTGCCATAACACAGTAACTTTTCAACAGTTACTTTTGCGCATAAGTTTTACGCTGATAACAAAATAGCACAAAGTTGCACAAAATACAAGCCATATTTGCAAAAATACCTAAAGCCTCAAACGTTATAGTGGGGGAATGCCGCATGAATACTGAGCTTTTTACATTATTATATTTTTATAAAATTATAAAATATCAATAAACAAATATTCGGTAAAATGAACAAAATTGAAACTTATGCGCAAAAGCTAGAGATAGGCAACATGTACAAAGTGGACAAAGGAATAAGGGAAGGTGGAACGGGGTGGAACGAGGGGACGGTTCTTGCGTTCCATGAAACGAGGGGTCTGTCCCCTCGTTTCATGTCCCCTCGTTTCAATGTCCCCTCGTTTCACAACAAAAATGGAACGAGGGGTCTGTCCCCTCGTTCCATAGTGCTTCATCTCGTATCACCGTATATCCTTAACCGTATCCCTTATTACCAGATGTGTTGGAAGCTGAATCTGGTTAGGCGTCTTTTCTCCTGAAAGCTGCTTAAGAAGTGTGTCCGCAGCCATAACCCCTTTTGCTTTGATGTCCTGATGAACTGTGGTCAGGGCGGGGCGGTGGAGCTTGCCAAGCATGTTATCGTCAAAACCGACGATGGAAATATCGTCAGGAACATTTATGCCTCTGTCCTTGAGAGCGGCAATAAGCGTCACGGCATACAGATCCGAAACGCATACGATGGCTGTATAATCCACTGACAGCTTGCAGATCTCATCAAGGCTTTCCTCAATATCCTCAGCTCTTGGGCGGATTTTCAAGAAATTCGAGCTCTTGTACTTTATGCCTGCATCCTTAAGGGCCATCTTGTAGCCGGTAAACCTTGCCAGATCGACGCCGTTCATATTATCTGACAGGAAAGCAATCTTTCTGTGCCCCTTTGAAATCAGATAATTGGTTATATCGTAGGAGCCCTGCTCGTCGTTAAGACCAACATTGGTAAAGTGCTTAAGTCCTTCAATGGAGTAAGTATCAATGCACACGATTGGCTTTTTGTACTTCTCACTGACTCTGATTCCGTCATCGTTGAGCATACCGAAAAGAATCAGCCCGTCCACATTCCAGGTGGAAACATGGCGCATGATCTCGGTCGTGTCACTGGATATGTAAAGCATCATGAAGTAACCGGCGTTTCTGATCGTCTCTTCGACACCACCTATAAGCTCCGAAACAAAGGGGTCCATGATCAGGTTGTCGTACTTATCAGCCCTTGCCTTGAGCGCCAGACCGATTATCTTCGACTCATTTTGTGCAAGATTTCTTGCGCTGATGTTAGGAACATAGTCAACCTTATCCAAAAAATCCTGGACCTTCTTTTTGGTCTCGTCGGACACCTCTGAGGTTTTTCCATGAATGACATTTGAAACCGTTGTGGTGCTCATATTTAGTTGTTTTGCAATCTCTTTAATCGTAATCATAAAAAATTTGGACTTTACAAAGAAAAAAAGTTATTGTATCTTGTGTTCAATAAATGCTTGATTTTTGAAATCTTTTTTGTACTTATGCGCAAAAGCTTTTTCTAATTTCAAAAATACCATGTAGTAGCAGTAATGTCAAAACCTATTTCGTTATCATAATTGCATATATATGCAAAGTGATAAACGTCTTACAGGTCAAGAAAAGAGGAGAATTATGAATACCCAGTACAACAGGATTTCTGCGAACGCAGAAGCAGTAAAAGAGAAGCTTGAAAAGGCAGCTGAGATTGCCGTAAAGGTTGAAATTCCCGATGATATCCCACATGGAGATATGCCCGGGGATAAGATTGAAATCGGTGAGAGCCACATTGCCAAGGCAAAGACTATTTTTCCACATTTGGTAAAAGAACTTAAGGAAAAGATGGCAGCTAACCCATACAGCCGTGCGGTTGTTGCAGTTTGCGGCGGATCAGGAGTTGGAAAATCAGAGATTGCGTCACTTTTGTCATATCTTCTGGAACAGGCAGGAATAGGCAGCTATACCATGTCCGGCGATAACTATCCACACCGCATTCCTATGTACAATGATGCAGAAAGACTGCATGTATTCAGAGAAGGCGGCATCAGAAGAATGGTTGACGATGGCGTCATAAATGCGGAAAATGTAGCAAAAGTTCAGGAGTGGCAGAAGGCTGAAGATGACGCAAATGCGGCACATGCAGAGACTGACACATGGTTCAAGTCATACCTTGCAGGTGGACGTGAGGCACTTAACAATTACCTCGGAACACCTAAGGAAACTGACTTCGAAGAAGTTGATCAGATAATGAAGGCATTCAAGGATGGTGCAGACACTCTTTTCCTTAAGAGAATGGTAAGAGATGAGGCATCTCTCTGGTACGACGGCGTCGACATGTCAGGCAAGCAGGTTCTTATTGTAGAGTGGACCCATGGCAACAGTGACTATATGAGTCAAGTTGATATTCCGGTTCTTTTGAACTCAACTCCTGCTGAGACTTTGGAGCATAGAAGATCCAGAAACCGTGATGGCAAGCTGGATAGCCCGTTCACAATGATGGTTCTTGAGCTTGAGCAGAACAAACTTGTTGATCAGGCAAGAAAGGCTAAGATCATCATCACAAAGGCCGGCGAGGTCATAAACTACGACGAGTTCAAGAAGCTTTACAATATTTGATAACCTGTTCATGTGAATTATCTATATTCTTATGAAAACAGCAGATGTTGCAAATTTCTTATTTCTTAAAGTATGAAAGGGAAAATATGAGTAAAAATTTTGTCGACAACGGACCAATGCTCAATGCCTACCCGGACAGCATGGGCGGCAAACTTTCTGACATTGTTTCAGTTCTTCAGAAAAAAGAATTTGAGGACGTTTTTCAGTCTTTTTACATTCTGCCAAGTATCTTTAACACAGATCTTGACAGAGGATTTTCAGTAATAGATTACGGCATCAACGAGGAAATGGCCGATAAAAAGGACCTTGAGGAGCTGGATAAGCTTGGAATCAATTTAAAGCTTGATTTCATCCTAAACCATGCGTCAGTTCTTTCCCCTCAGTTTCAAGACCTTGTAAAGAACGGCGAAAAGAGTAAGTACGCAGACTTTTTTATCAACTGGAACAAGTTCTGGGAAGGCTGCGGCGAGATGACCGAGGAAGGCTACATCCAGCCTCGCGAGGAATATATCAAGGATATGTTCTTTAGAAAGCCGGGGCTTCCTATTCTTATGGTAAGAATGCCCGATGGCAAGGACGTGCCTTACTGGAACACCTTCTATCAGGAGGTTCAGTACAAGCGCCCTGACGCGCAGGATCTTATGGAAAAGATGGATATTCAGTATCTTGCAGCTGAGCGTCTTGCCAAGAGAATCTGCGAGGGACTTAATGAGGGTAAAAAGCCGGCGGAGATTGATTTTGCCGGATATGAGAAATATAAGGATGCAGTAGTTGAGCTTCTTGAGTCAGGCAGACGCTACCTTGGTCAGATGGACCTGAACATCAAGTCCGACCTGGTTTGGGAGCACTATCGCAACACACTTAAGAGCCTTTCAGGCTACGGCGCAAGGATTGTTCGTCTCGATGCTTTTGCTTATGCACCAAAGGAGCCGGGCAAGAAGAACTTCCTTAACGAGCCTGACACCTGGGATGTTCTTGAGAAGGTAAAAAAGCTTGCTGATGAGTTTGGAGTTTCTCTCCTTCCCGAGATTCATGCAAGTTACAAGGAAAAGATATACGAAACTGTAGCAAACAAGGGCTACATGACCTACGACTTCTTCCTTCCGGGCCTTCTTATTTATGCAATCGAGCACAAGGACGGAGAAGTGTTAAAAAAGTGGGCTGAAGAGATTCAGGAAAAGAAAATCCGCGTAGTCAATATGCTTGGTTGCCACGACGGAATACCGCTTCTTGACCTTAAGGGAATCCTTTCCGACGAGGACATTGAGGACATGATCCAGACCATCGTCGGAAGAGGCGGATATGTCAAGGATCTTCACGGCGCAAAGAACATGTACTATCAGGTAAATGCTACCTATTACAGTGCGCTGGGGGATGATGACAAGAAGATGCTCTTTGCCCGCGCAATTCAGATGTTCATGCCAGGAAAGCCTCAGATCTGGTATCTGGATCTTTTTGCAGGAAAGAATGATCACGAGGCAGTTAAGCGCGCCGGAGCAGGCGGACACAAGGAAATCAACAGAACCAACCTTAGCCTTGATGCGATAAACGAGGCCATGAATAAGGATGTAGTAAAGAAGCAGCTTGAGCTTCTTAGACTGCGTAACACAAATCCTGCTTTTGGATTTGATGCTAAGCTTGATATCCAGACAAATGGTAAGGTTATGACCTTTACATGGACTAATGGCGATAATAAAGTACAGCTTGTTGCTAACTTCGAGGACTACTCGTTTGAGATTAAGTAAGTCTTTTGTGGATTGAAACGAGGGTGGAACGAGGGGACAGACCCCTCGTTCCACCCTTTGTTATTTTGGAACGGAGGAACCGTCCCCTCGTTTCATTTTACGCAATGGAACGGAGGAACCGTCCCCTCGTTCCACCACCCTTTATTCTTTTTCGTGATATAATGATAAAAAAGTTTGTCAGGGGTAGAAGGCATGAGCATTTCCTTAAAAAGGATGTGGGAGAAGTTTAAATACAGGAAGCTCTCAGGGCTTTATTATTTTTTGTGCGCTCTTTTTGGGCTTTTGAACGCCTCAGGGCTCTTTTTGTATTTTGCCAAAAGACTTCCCGGCACATTTCCTGAGATTTTATTGTTTCTTCTGATAACTCTTGTTTTTTCTTTGATTTTTTTGGTCTGCGGAAAATGGCTGGTCTTTTTTGATGTGAATAAGACCGCGATTCCTTACGTTCCACCGAAGTTCTATACATTTTTATCATCCCATGGATTTTTAGCCATAGCGCTTTTCATATTCCTGTGCTGGCTGCCCTGGATCATCGTGTATTATCCCGCCAGCATCGAGTGGGACACCTACAATCCCATCATGCAGTTCCTTGGAATGGAGGAAAAGACAAACCATCATCCCTGGTTCTATGCCGCAATGGTTGGCACTTTTTACAAGTTTGGGGTGTCCATAGGCAGTAAAAATCTGGGAATGTTTCTGTATGTACTTATCCGTGACGTTATCTGCGCGCTTTTGTACGGGCGGATAGTCTATAAACTTGAAAAATATGGCGTAAACAGGCTGTTCTGTTTCCTTGTGATGCTTTTTTATGCCGTTACACCGGTGTGGGGGGCTTATGCAAAGATTGCATTTAAGAATACATTTGCTGCGGCGGTCTTTGCCATGATGATCATGTGTGCCATCGACCTGGTGAGGGGGATAGATGCGCAGCACTCCCTTATGCCCTCTGCATTCGGCATTGGATTTTTCGGACTTCTCTTTTGCCTCCACATAAATAACGGCATTTGCGTATTTCTCCCAATCAGTATTCTTTTGATAATCGCCCTGGCAGTGAGGCTCAGAAAAGAATTCCTAATCCTATGCGCATTTTTACTCATCTTTGGAGTGTATCACCACGTGATAATCAACGTTCTGGACGTGCGACCTTCAAGCGCCCAGGAGGTCATGGCGATTCCGATGCAGCAGCTTTCTAGGACCGTCCGGGACAACTACAGCTCTTTTACCGGGGAAGAGCTTGATATGGTAAAAGAGTATGCTGAACCCGAGGCGATATCCGGGGCCTACGATCCGCTGATTTCGGACCCGGTTAAGAGCATCTGGGTGAACGAACACACCAAGGCAAGTAGATCGCTCAAACTTTGGCTCTATATGGGAATCAGATACCCGAAGTCTTATCTCGAGGCGCTCATCGCCCACAGCTACGGCTACTATGCTTTCACCCCAAGAGAAGAGGAGGGGGCAGGGAACCTCAATACCGGCATGACAATCTTTGACTGGGTAAAAGATCCGAGATTTCCGGACGAGTTTACCTGCGATTACATCGATGCTTTCGAACTTCCGCGCCAGATACTGTCCAAGTGGGCAAAGATCTGGGACAAGATTCCTGTCATTAACCTGACCGACGCAATCCCGCTCTACACCTGGCTTACCGTTATTTCAGGATACATTGTCCTTAGGAAAAAGAAGTATCTTGAGCTTATTCCGGTTTTGGCAATGCTCATCATGATCGCAACCTGCGTGGCATCTCCTGTGAATGGGTGCTTTAGGTATTTTTGCCCGGTGGCGGCAGCACTTCCCGCATTTTTAGGGCTTGAGAGCTTTAGGGGAGTGAAGGGGGAATGACAGGAAAGCAACGTTCTTGGGCAAAATGAAAGATCTTCCATTTGATTGACTTTTGGATATTGTATAGATACACTATAATTGTAAATATAGTGTATCTATATTTTTCTTTACGGAGATCCGATATGGGAGCAATATATACAGAGGCGCAGAAAGAAGCCACACGAAGATATGTCGATTCCACTGATCAGATCAGGGTTAGAACTGATAAGGGGAATCTGGATTTTATAAAAGATCATGCCAAGTCCATGGGTGAGACCATGGGAGAATTTGTTAACAGGGCGATCATGGAGGCAATCTATCGTGACAGAGGGGAAATCCTCATCGAGACGACGCGAAGTGAAGAGTATGATATCTCCGGGAATCTTCTTTTGTCAGAGGATGATCACTATGAAATTGATTATATAGCCTGCGGAGTACGAAAGATCAAGAAACTTGACGAGCAGAAAGATGTACCAAGCAGTTTTGTATCAGACTATGCATGGATGTCCCTTGAAAATGAATATGAGAATGATATGTTAGGGGGTGAATAAAATGGCAATGTATACCCTGATGCGAAAAAATGAAGAAGTAATGATACTCCAGATATGAACACTTTATAAACGTCTGCGATAAAAATGGCCTTGATAGGAATATAGTCAGAGAGTATCTGGAGTTTGAAATTCTTATTGATTTCATTTTTAGTAACCGCGACAGACATCTTACTAACATATCTGTTTTGCGAGATGCAGACAATCTAAAGTTCATATCTATGGCGCCAGTTTATGACAGCGGAAAGAGTATGCTGGTTGGCAAGGATATTGTTCCGGTAACTGACAAGTATGTGCTCTCTCAGGATGCCCAGGGCTTTAAGGAGAAAGAACTTGAGCTTTTGAAATATGTTCAAAACAGGAAGCTTATTGATGTTCAGCTTCTTCCTAGTGCCGAACACATTAGAGAAATGTACCATAAGGATTCACAGGTGAGTGAGGACAGGATTTCTTTTGTGCTTGAAATGTATAAAAGAAAAATCGATATGTACGAGAGATTTGCTTCAGGCGAGAATCTGAGCAGGGTGAGATTTTGATTAAGAAAAAAGCTGCTGATCACGTGTCAGCAGCTTTTTTATGCAAAAGTCATTTTTTTAGTGAAGCTTCTTTATCCGCCACGTATCTTTAAAGTTGTAGCAGATATGTATGAAGATACTATCGGAATAATATATTTGCCGGTGGATATGGGGAAAGACAGTACGACTGATAATACTGATGCAGTTTGTATGTGCCCGGACTGCCCTAATGGTGCAGCGGCATTCTTTTATCCGGGAATGAGTGAGAAAATAGCGAAGTTATTTGGTGGCGAAGATTATTATGTGGTATTTACGGCAATATCAGAGTTCCACTTGCACAGATGTAAGTACTGCGATCCGGAAATCATAAAAGACAATTTGAGGGCATCAAATGAACGTTTTCCTATAGGTGTTCTTTCAAATGAGATTTTCAGGTATGACGTGGAGGGGAAGAGGTTGGTGACTGTATAACTAGATAATAAGCCAGAACTAAAAAGCGACCTGCTGATTATGATTACATCAGCAGGTCGTTGTTTTGTAAATTTAATGATTTATTCCGTTGTCATCAAGAAGCTTTATGAGTCGGGATATTTCATCAGCAAGGGAAGCGTTCTCATCAGTAAGGGTTGAAACTTCATCCGTAAGATCCTGTATCAGCTTCTTCTGGTAATTCTCATGAGCGATAGCGTCTTCGCGTCTCCTGCATAACTCACGGATGTTCTCGTCAGAGTTTGACATAAATATGGTTTCAGCAGTGGAATTCATTGATGGATTTTTCTGAGTAATCATCTTGATTTCCTCCCATGTGGTGGCTTTGAAGAGCCTTGCCCAGGTATCGATACCGTATTGCTTATCTACGTCAGTGGCTAGATCTGTGTGATTTAATTCTATCACTAAAAGGTTAAATTTGTCAGTATAAAGGAATAGACATGGAAATAAGTGACGAGACGCCAAATGAATTATGGGCTAAAAGAATTGTTCAAGAAGACAACTTAGCATAAAATGGCTGAGAAGACAAGAACCGATTTGTGAAATGGAAAAACTTCCGGGAAACAAAAAGATTACGTAAGCTTAGAATATTTCCGAATTAGTTTGTCGTCTGGAATCTTTATCGTGAATTTATAATCGATAGTATTGAATTCGTATATTAATCCATCAAATAAATCCTTACCTAAAGTAAATTTGTTTTTTAGCGTAGTTTTGTTATTGGGAGAGAAAATAGGAACACCTTGCATAACAAGGTCTCCTACTATGAACTCTTCAACAATGTAAATAGTACCAGCCATTTCACCGCTAGCAGAGTCCACAGTTCGATCTGTTTGACCAAGAATATTAAATTTTTTCTGTATTGCAGCTTTGGGCAATGTGCATACAGTAATGTCGGCACCTGTATCAATTAAGGCATCATAGTCATAAACAGTTATTACATGTCTTGACCATGCGCGGGACATATCAAAAACTAATTCATTCATACCAACAAAGTACCGATGCTTGGAGTTTTGTTTGGTGTAGTGTATCTAACAATTAGCTTCCCCTCGATTGCAAGCATATCCATATCATCTTCTGACATGTCATTCTCTGTGTGTTCTACGATGGCGGAATCAATGTTGGCAGTATCCAACCATTTTACATCAACCATACCAACCCACATATCAGGATATTTTTTCTGGATTTCGTTCCATTTCAGCCGTTCAGCCATAAATAAAGCTCCTTTCATGGTGTTTCTCCTTTCTCTGCTTTTCAAAGCAGTAATAGTCATATATTCAGCAGAGAAAGATTGGTCAGGTCAATCTCTGCTAAATAAATGGATAATAACAGGAGTGACCTGTGAAATTGAAAGTAAACTTCCGGAAATCAGACCTGTTAAGCAGCTAGATAATTGCTTGAGATTGGTAAGCCGGAAGTATCGCTATTAAAATGATTTACACTTTAAATATAGCAAAAGAGAAAAAGGTGTCAATTTCATATTTGTAAATAATTCGTAAATTGAATAGATACGTAAATATGGAAAAATAGGCGACTTGCCAATGAAAATGAGCTAAAAGAATTGTACATGAAAACAATTTAGCTGCAAGGGATAATTTAGCAGAAGAGCTAGGGAAGTCAAGGGGAGATTGTTTAGGTTGACGCATAAAAATACAGCCAATCCTTTGTGGGATGGCTGTATAGATAAAGTATAATTTATAGTATTTATATTTTGTTTTTTCTCTTTGCTTCAGCTTCTTTCCCTGAAATTATTCCACATATAATACCGATAATTGCTCCGATAATTGCTAAAACAATTAAAATTGCTATGGTCATCATTGTTCCTCCTTCTCTTCCCTACTCTTCAGCATTCTTTTTCGAATAGGAAGTGATATTCCGAAATCGGCTTTTTGATAGTCATCAACAAGCCCAAGAAAAGAACGTGTAATACCAATAATACTACATATAATTATAATTCCTGTTGAGCTGATTATACCACTCTTGACTACATTTTGCATCCCATTACCTAACAACATTACCAATGTAATATCTATTAGAGATATTATAAAGCAAGAAAGTTCAGCCAACCTTCTTGTATTACCATTTTCTTCATTTCTTATCTCGTAAATTGCGCTTGCGCAATGTGGTATAACGATAGCCAGATTAGCCATAATAGAAAAATCAATAATCTCAATATAAAAAGCATATATGGCGAATAATAGATAAATTACATCTCTTATTATTGCAGCCGTGGCTAGAGCCTTGTTGTTTTCTTTTTCCATTAAATTATTCCTCCGATATATTTCACTATTATAAAGCCTCGATAGAGGCGCCTTCATGCAAAAACAATGTACTATTCAATTTTTTAATAATTCGCTAAAACACAGATTCATATTATAAACACAAGCATAGACAAGGAAATAATTGGCGACTTGCCAATGAAATAGTAGCTAAAAGAATTGTACATAAGACAATTTAGCTGCAAGGGATAATTTAACAGAAGAGGGGAGGGAAGTCAAGGGGGATATTCCGAGGTGATATTTCGATGGTTTGGGCTTTGGGGCGCGGGGACCAACACGTATTTTTTGATGACTGGTTGATGCTAGGAGTGCCTGCCTTTAGGGGCATCAACACGTATATAATGGAATTGAGCTGATACGAGTGCCCTTATGTTGATATTACGGAGACAATAACACTCGGGCTGGGATTATTTGGAGAAATGCGTGTTGCAAAGGCTGGCCAGAGCAAGGTTTGCACACGCTCCACATGGATAATATCAATCTTGAGTGTCAAAAGAACGATATTGCGTATATTTTCCCAATTAGATGAAAAGACTGAAAATATGAAAGTGACCTGCTGATGATAAATAATCACATCAGCAGGTCGTCGTTTTGTAAATCTAATGATTTATTCCGTTGTCATCAAGAAGCTTTATGAGTCGGGATATTTCATCAGTAAGAGAAGCGTTCTCATCAGAGTTTGATATAAATATTGTTTCAGCAGTGGAATTCATTGTTGGAAAGTTTAATCATGTGAGGCGATATGACAAGAATCATATTCCTCTAAAAGCTTGTTCTGAAAAGCAGGGTCGGATGCAGCCTTTTGCGCATCATCATATCTTTTTGATGATAATAACCATGAATATAAGTTATTAATTCTTTTGGAAGCATTATTATATCCGGTTTCATAACGATCATTAGCAATAATTTGTAGTTGTTCTTCGGCGGTGTATTCGGAATAACTCATATTGATAACCTCCTGTCTATAAGCAAGGAAAAAAGATTTAAGAACGTTTTCTTCGATACATTCATCTATTGCTTTTGATACTGCAGAAGAAATTAGAGACTTCAAAATGGTATCTTTATCTACGAGGTTTTTTAGTGGAACTGGATTCTCTTTATCATATCTATCTTCTGCTTCTTGTCTATATTTTCGCACTTTTGCAACAAAAATGGAATAGCCATTTAATGCTTGGCAGGCACCCAAAAAGATGGAGGAAATTTGAAGCAGATAGAATCATCCAGGAACACATTATTAGGCGGTAGGCTCTCCGAGGGCTTAGGGCTCTGCCCTAAGGACCTGCAAGGGACTCGTCCCTTGACCCGAGTAGCGGGCTCTGCCCGCACCCGTCCTCGCCGGAGGGCAGGAAGGCAGGCGGAGCCGCCTTCCTGGGCAATAGGATATGACGAGTAGCTGCGGCAAGGGGCAAGCGGTTGTATTTTCGCCCGGAGTGCGGGCGAAAATCTCCACCGGCAGGTATGCCCCTCTTGCCTTCGCTTTTGGGGTGGGGAAGGGAATTGGTGATATTTCGATGGTTTGGGATTGGGGAGCGCGGGGACAAGCACGAATTCAGCGTACCCGCCATGCTCCGAAGTGCGTTATCTTATGGTATAATGAAATTTAAGGTATTTGTTGTACGTTTTTATATACAATTTTATATCCAAGAATGCATGCTCTATTGAGTTTCTAATATTTGTGGTTTGAGCTCTGTTTGGTACCTATTTCGCTATGTTTTTGGCCTGAAAAGGATTTTAAATTTCACAGCGTATGCTTATTTCTAGATTTGGTATCCATATTTCTTCTGTATATTGGTACCAAATCGAAAAAGGCCATTGCTCTGGTGAAAAAATCAAAGAAGAATGGGGCTAAAAGACTATAAAACTGGTACCAAATAAAGAACAAGTAGGATATTTTGAACGAAACATTCGAGATATCAGCAAACAAGTCAATTCCATGCGGCTTATGTCGAAGGACTTGTTTGCCACCTGAATCATGATCTTACGAAATCCGCAACCAGTGCGGATTTCAGATTACACTTCTCAGGTAATAATTTGGTGCACATCTGGTAATACAATTACGAATATAACTAGGAATATAACTAGGAATATAGCTGGGAATACAAATAAGGAATACAACTAAGAATACAATTAAGAATGCAACTAGGAATATAACAGTAATTATCTAGTAATACATACTTGGGGGTCAGAGATGAAGAATAGAAGACCGTTATTGATATTGATGGGCGTTTTGGGGATTGTGCTTGCCTTTGTGAATTATGATGTGATGGAGTTCTCGTGGCTGCTGATGGCGGTGGCAGTGGTTCCGGGAATAGCAGGCCTGGTGGCAGAGAGAATGCTTATGCCGGCGGGGGATAGAGGGCAGCAGTCTGGACAGAAGGCAGCAGGTTATACAGCATCTGGGCATTATAGGGAGGATGACAGGCCATTCTGGGATAGATTTGAGGAGAGGACAGGGATATTCCGTTTCTTGGAGTGTGTGGGCTCTCATTATATTCTCATCGTTCTGGTGCAGCCGCTGTTTGCATTTGTTCCGAAGCTCTGGACAGCGCCATTTCCATTTGTACAGGGATTCATACGGTTCTTCTATGCCTTTGGTATCGCATACATTGTGGGATACATGATAGATCGCGCCCTGGGACTGGTGATGATGGGATCATCAGGACAGATGAATGATTCAGAATTTCTGAAAAGGATGATGAAATCATCAGAACAGATTGCAGAACAGACTGAGAAGGTCGAGGATGGAGACCAGGCAGAACAGACTGAGAAGGTCGAGGATGGAGAACAGGCTGAACAGGCAGAGAAGGACGAGAATAGGGAGCAGAGTAGAGACCAGGCTGAGCTGACTGAGAGTAGGAAATGGAATAGAGAACAGGGAGAGAAGACCGAGAATAGAGGACAGATAGAAGACGATTCTCCGAGGACTGCGGGGATATTCCTGCCGTTGCCGGGGGGATTTGAGACGCTGGCGTTTGTGATATATAACGTGTTCTTCCTGGGGATATACTGCATCATGCAGTTTAGTAGGACGAGAGCGTATGATATTATTCCGGCGGCGGGGGATATATGGAGTGTGGCGCTAGGGATGTCGGTGGCGTTTTCGGTGTTCCTGTTTGGGGTGAATTATAGGAGTATGAAGAACAGGATACTGGCGAATGCGCTGATCCCGATTACGATATTGGTGTTCATAAGCTATTACATATTCCAGTTTCAGACTACGAGCATACCGTATATCCTGGCGATAGGAGCAATTGGACTGTCGGAGAGGGGACTTGTGAAGAATTCACTGCTTGTCAGCATATATACGCTGTCGGCATCGTTCCTGTTGTCCATGTCGGGAGTTATTGAGAATACAATTTCAAGGGCGGCGGATGGATTTAAGCATACCTACGGCTTTGGAAACCCTAACTGGATATCTATTCAGTTGGCGGGGATTGTGATCATGTATCTCTTCCTCAGGAACAGGGAGAAGATACTGGGAATGGTACTTGATCTGGGCATCATTGGGGCGGTGATCTACTTTATCAGATACAGTACAGGAGGAAGGACCAGTGTAACAGGTCTTGCGGTGGTGCTGGCTGCGACGGTAGTGTGCGACCTGTGCCATCTTATTCCCTACAATATCAGGCAGAAATTCACAAAGGCTGTGGCTATCTTTAACTTTATCGTGACGGAGGCTATTCTCTTTGGCTCGGCAGCCATGGCGATGTACCTTTCATGGACCTATGATGAGGATAACGAATCAAGGGTTCTTCACTATGTAGGAAAAGTCTTTGATACACGCTCCTTTGAGGCGAGACTTGAGAGCGCTCACAGGGGGCTTCTTAACTATACCCCTACGATGTTTGGACAGTTTATCAGAGAGATTAATAATGCGGAGGCAGCGGAGACAGGAGAGAAGTTCTTCTGGCTGGACGTTTACTATGTAAGACTTCTTCTTATGTACGGAATTGTGATGTTTGTTGCTTTCTTCCTATTCTATACAATACTTAACTATCGCCTTGCAAAAAAAGGCAGATTCTATCAGATGTACCTTCTTACAGCCCTTCCTGTTATGGGAGTTACGGAGGCGCTGGTGGGAGATCTTATGTACAATATCTTCCCGGTGGTGGCTTTTTCCAAGATTCAGGAGGAAAGTGATTATGAAAAGAGAAAAGAGGGGGATTTCTTTGGAGTATCTCTGGCTCCGCCGATAGCTCTTTTAGCTCTTACGCCGGCTCTTTTGTATGTGCTATCGTTTCTTAGGACCATAGTGAACGGATTTGGCATCAGCGAGGCGAATGCTTTCTATATGGTCAGTGGAATTCTTTTAACAGCTCTTTTTATAATCGCAAGTACAAGTAAGGCCATAGTGGATTCCTTTAGGGAAAAGAAGGTGACCTTGGGGCGTGCCATGTCTGTGTGCAGAGCAGCCATGATTCTGGGAATCGGGGTTATAGCCGGGGGCCTTGTGATGGAGAATCTCAGGGAAATGAGCATAAATCGGATGAGTGAAGCTGAGGCAATAATCAAAGCCATCTCTGACGCCTCTATAGGAGATACGTACGTTGACAATGTTCCGGATGTGTACGACAAGGAGTACACCGGCATCAGCAAGCCGTTCTTTTATGGGGATGAGCTCTCTTTTTACGAAAATGTATCCCTGATAACCGATATAGACCATGACTATGATGCCTATTTTAAAAGAGGCTTTGTATATACCCCTATCACTGACTATGATGCCCTTTACACCAATGATGCGCAGGTTATAGAAGCCATGGAGAAAAGAGGGTGCACCTTCAATGGATTCTGCAGCTATGAGAGGCATGTGAATCTTCCTTATGAAATAGTCAGAAATGACCTGGGGGAATCACGCTACGGCGGAGCGTTGCTTAATGGCCCTTCTCAGTCACTTACCCAGGGACCTTACAGCGTGACAAATTCAGGAACTTATACTGTAACATACGAACTATACATTGATCCTCTGGAGTATGAAGAGGATTATAAAGTGTGCACTCTTACTGCTCTTGGTAATTATGGGGAAAAGATCCTTAATAAGAAGGAAGTGCTTAGGAGCGAGTTTGATGAGGAGGGGCACTTGTCTGCTGCCATGAACTTTAACGGAAGCGGCAAGGGCACGGAGTTTCATGCTGTCATGGAAGAGGGGCAGAAGATGGAGGTAAGGGATATTGTCTTTGCAAAGTCGGGGGCTTCTGATAAGAGGATCGTGACGGATGCAAGGGGAAATGTGATACATGAGGAGTACCTGGATGCGGAGGGAAAGCCGCAGATGCAGAGTGGGGGGTACTATGGAATTGATAATGAGTATGATGAGCAGGATAGGCTGGTACATAGGACGTATCTGGGGGAAGATGGGCAGCCGGTGATGAGAAGGGAGGGGTATGCACAGCAATATATTGAATATGGGAAAAAGAATTCCTACAGAATCTATACATACTTTGATACAGATGGTAATCCTGTGCTGATAAAGAAAGGATACCATAAAGATTATGTGGAGTATGATGATAAAGGAAGAAATGTAAGGGAAACTTATTATGGCATAGAAGGAGTCCCCGTTCTCACAAGTGACGGATATGCGGGCATACTTAGAGATTACGACAATGAGGATAATGTTGTATCTCTTATCTATCTAGGTGCGGACTTAGAGCCTACTGTTATCAATAATGGATACGCTCAAATAAAGAGAGCGTTTAATGATAAGAAGCAGATTGTGAGAGAAGAGTATTACGATGAAAATGGTAACAGGACAACTCTTTCTGGAGGGCAGTCTGCTGTAGAGAGAGAATATGATGATCTTGGATGTGCGGCAGTGGAGTGTTATTTCGGAATAAATGATGAGAGAATTTTGAAAAATAACAAGTATTATAAACTTGTCCGAAGATATAATGAAAAAAAACAAAGCATACACGAAGAGTACTATGATGTTGATGAGAATCCGGTTGCTATAAATGATGGGTACGCAGGAGTAGATAAACAATATGACAATAACGGAAATGTTATTAAGTATACATATCTTGGTACTGACTTTAAGCCTGTATTGTTGAATTCTGGCTATTCAATTCTTCGAAGGAGTTACAACGAAAAGGGCCAGTATGTCAGAGAGGAGTATTATGATATTGAGGATAAAGCTATAGAACTCTCGGAAGGTCAACATGCAGTAGAGTATGGCTATGATGAAAATGGAAACAATAATTCACGTTCGTATTATAACCTTCTGAAAGAGCCTGTTTTATTTAAAGGTAGTTATTTTAAGGATTGTAGGTATTACGATGACAAGAAACAACTTATAAGAAGGGAGTTTTATGGCATAGATGAACAGCCGATACTGATTGGAAAAGGATATTTTGCTATAGAATATTCATACGATGAGAATGGCGTTTGGGTTGAGAGGAAATATTATGATATCAGTGGCAATATGGTAACGATGGAAACTAATGAAAAATAAGGGAAAACGGTGCAAAGGCAAGAAAAAGTACGGGGGTTGAATTGATTTCATATAGGCTGTGAATTTGCTTATTTACTAATAATGTATTAGAATATATTAGTATATGTTTGACATGTTTCAGGGGGAGTGGCACTTTGACAGTGCTATAAAAGAAATCATGCAGGATGCAAAACGTACAATAAATAGCTTGAATACACGGGGAGCTAATATAGAGATGATATAGAAGAGAAGGATTACTATGTAATTCTTCTTTTTGTTGCGTTTTGAACCCAGGATATCTTGAATGAAATATTCAAGATATCAGCAAACAAGCCAGCTTAAGTTGACTTACGTCGAAGGGCTTATTTGCCACCTGAATCACTTTCTCACGAAACCCACAGCTATGTGTGTTTCTAGGATTTCAATTAGAATACATATATTAATATGTAAGTTGTAGCCATGAAGCCGATAGACCAGCAACTGACTCCAGGGGAGCTTTGCGGAGACGGTGGACATAGTTGGCAGATAATATCTGCGTATAGCCGGAGCTTTACACCTTCGGATGGCGAAGCTTACCTTAAAATAGGAGCAAAATGTGGTATGTGATACAGGTCCTTGCAGGGACCGAGCATCAGGTTGAATATCAGTGCAAAAAAATGATCCACGAGGGCGAGGAGGTCTTCATTCCTCTGATCCACATGGAGAAAAGAGTAAGAGGCGTAAACCAACAGGTCGAAAGAACGCTGTTTCCCGGTTACGTCTTTTTTGATACAAAAGAAGTTGAGGATTTGTTCTTCAGACTAAAGAAAATCGGAACTCTCACCAAAATCCTAAAGACAGGTGATACCTTCACTCCCCTTAGGGAAGATGAAGAAGAGCTCATAATGAGACTTGGCGGCCCTGATCACCTGGTGGAAATTTCCACCGGATACAAAGAGGGTGACAGAGTAGTGATTGCCGAAGGCCCCTTAAAGGGTCTTGAGAGCCTCATCAAAAAGATTAATAGAACCAAAAGGACTGCTGTACTTCAGGTCAGTCTTATGGGGGAAGAAAGAGAAGTTACACTGGGGCTTAGAGTGCTAAATATGGAAAAAGGAAAAGACGCTGAATAGGCGCCTTTTTTAATTTAATTGTTGAATTCATGACTTTTGTCTGTAACGGCCGAAACACTGAGAAATAGTCCAAGTTGGTTACAAATCTTGATAATGGTACTCAGCTTTGGGGTTGTTTTACTTGACTCAATCCTGGCCACTGATGATTGCGGAATGCCGCAAAGAGATGCCAGATCACGCTGTGATAAACCGAGTGCATTTCGTTGCTTGATTATTGCAGATATAATTTCGGCTTCAGCTTCTGCTTCATCAATAAGTGATTTGGAAAAAGAATCTGTTTCTTTGACCTGTGTTTTATATTCTTCCCAATTCATGATTCTTGCTCCTTTCGTAATATGTAGTCATTCATCTCGGAAATTGCCTTATCAATTTCTATACGTGGTGTTTTCTGTGTTCTTTTGCGAAAGTGGTGTAAAAGGATATATGTACCATTATCGTAATAAAAGAAAAAGACTCGATTAAAGCCGGGGCGTAATTCCCAAATGTCCTCACCAAGATATTTGGCTATGTCAGTTGGAAGATTGGTTCCATTATCTGCCAATAATTGTATGTAACGAGCCACTTGTTTGTATTGAATTCTGTGATCTTTTGAAGAAGGTGCTTTCACACGTAAATCTTCAAGGAACTCAAAAATATCGGAATGACCGCTGGAAGTCTGGTAAAATTCTACGTTATACATAAGACCTCCGGGTGTTTGGAACTGAATATATGATAGCATATATGCTATCGTTGGTCAAAATTTTAGGGTTCATAAATAAAGTTTTGCTCCTTTCAAATTTTCAAAGCTCGACTTCCAAATGCTTGCAAGCTAATAGGGAGTTCGTTGGCGAAATGCCAAATGATACAGTTCATGAAATTGACTGCGAAAAGAACTTTAACAGATTTATTTGTAGGTGTAAATAGGTTTTGGCAATCTTTCGGAAATCTTAAGAACTCATCGTTTTTCTTAAGATGTGTGTGAAATAGTGATAATAAAATAACTATAACGAGTGGGGTTCATCCTGCTCTTTTTTATTGCAACAAACTCAAAATCAGAATAGAACAATTAATTCAAAAAGCTAAAGAAAAAAAACTCAATGAAATATTGTTGACTGTTGAAAAATATAATCCAGCATCTAAAAGAGTCATAGAAAAGAATGGTGGCAGATGCATTGCAGAAAATGAAGAAAGATGGTTTTTTACGTTTTAATTTGTAGTAGATAGAGGGAGTGTAATTATGTATTACGTTGACAAAAAAATAGAAGATTTACACAGAATATTTGACCAGAATGAGAGAAAAGATTATTTACGTCTAGATTTGAATGAAAATCCAGGGGGGTTGCCACAGGAATTTATAAACAGCGTTCTTGCTGGAATAACTCCTCAAGATCTGTCGCAATATCCAGAAACTCTGCATTTTTCGGAGGTGCTTGCAAGATATTTGGACACTGATATTTCTCATATTTGTTTGGTAAACGGATCTGCGGAAGGCATCAGGTACATTATACAGGCATTTACTTCAGAAGGAGGGCGCATAGTAGGAGTAGTACCTTCCTATTTTATGTTTCAAATATATTCTCAAATGTATGGCAGGAATTTTGTAAAGGTCCCGTATGAAGAGGACCTTTCGATGAATATAGAAAAGATTATTGAGGAAATGACTGATGATACTCAATTATTGATTCTTCTTAATCCCAATAATCCGATGGGAAATGTATATTCTGATAACGAGTTTGAGAAGATATTATCTGTTGCACGTCAAAAACAGATTACAATTCTTGTTGATGAAGCCTATCACTATTTTTATCCAAAAACTTTTATGAAATATGCTCTTGAAGGTGATCATATCTTCATTACACGTACATTTTCTAAACTCTTTTCCTTAGCAGGATGTAGACTTGGGTATGTGGCTGGATGGCCGGAGGGAGTAAAAATGGTACAGAAATTATGTACTCCACATAATACAAATGCATTCGCCTTGAGGTTTGCAGAGGCACTTTTAGAGTCTCCGGATATGATTGAAAAACTTATAGCCGGATTTAAGGAGGGGAGAGCTTTTCTTATAGATGAGCTTGATAAGAACGGATATATACACAAAGGCGAAGCCGGAAACTTTATATTCATTAAGCCTAAAACAGATGCCCAAAGAATTGTAGATCAAATGAAAAGAGAAAAAAGGATTTTAATTAAGTCATATCCTAATGTTGGGGAGCTTGGCGATTGTCTTCGAGTGTCAATTGGTGAAAAGCAATATATGAATCAATTTATGAAAGCTTTAATAGAATTGGATGCTTCAAAGACTTTGCTCCCAAGATATTATCAAATGAGATGCCGGGATTAACAAGTATGGTATTGTGCTGTGAAGATGCCTGTCCCGAAGAAAAAGTATTGGAAGCGGAAGAAAATATCCACCATTTACTTGATACTGTAACC
>JAFPVA010000145.1 GCA_017413105.1 Butyrivibrio sp.
AGAGAGGGCTTTGACATATTCAGAAGGACTAAAGATGCCAATGACAGGCTTGATATATCTTTATTTGTGCCCGGATATAAGAAAATGATAGAAAGAGCAAAGAATATAGAACTGGAGGATAGTCCGTCTTCCAAGAAGCAGAGCATGCGTTTCGATGATCTTATCAATGAGTTCTCCGATGATGAACGGAACTTCCTAACGGACATATTTGAGAATAATAAGCTTATTCCACAGGAGATAATATCATATAAATATTTGAGTGGAGGTGAAAGTTAATGCTTCGTTCTGACATAAAAGAGATGCTTTCGGATTTTCAGAACAGAATGAAGTTTATTGATATCGTCAGGAGTATCACTGTTACTAGCTATCCGGATGAAATAAAGAAGATGTTCGGCGGAGATTACGATTATATAAACAACCTTGTTGTTGCTGTTCTTTTGTATATCAAGGAACGAACTTTGAGCGACAGACAGTCCTGTACACTTAAGGATATTGCAGGATTTCTTGATAGCATAATCCAGATTGTTCCTGAAGAATATGAAATTGATACTTATAAACTTGCCAGTTTCATTGTTGTAAATGTTCTTCAGAATAACGGAAAACTCATTGAATATAATACTTTTTATGCGGATTCAGAAAGCTTTAAGAAGATGCCAATCCGTCTTGTCAATGAGGAAAAGGGTTCATATCATCTGACAGATGATGTTTTTGATTTCCTTTACAGATCAAAAGAAATAGAGTCTGAACTGGATTATTCTGTTACACGCTTTAAGATGCAGGAATATATGAAACGCAAGAACTATTCTGAGGCTCTTTCACAGAGTAGGGAGCTGGTTGCCAGACTGCGCAACATGAGTCACAGCATGGATGATTTCATAATGCGATGCCGGGAAAACATTGCAAAGATAACAGTTGATGAATACGAGAGAATAGTGGGCCAGTTCAGAAATCTTATGTATGATGAGCAGAAGGAGCTGGAAGAAATTCAGAAGAATGCCCGCAAGGAGGCAGAGGCCATAAGGAGCGCACTTGAAAATGGTGCTGATACTGAAGAAGCCAGGAAAAATCTGAAATCTCTTAATGAGATCAATAAGAATCTGGATATTACCATATTAGAGCAGCGGTCCCTTATTAATGCCAAAAGCTCTGTTTCTGAAAGCTATAAGCAGATGCTGAGGGACAGCTTTGTGATAAAAAGCTTTGAGCGTATGAACTTTGAGCAGGACATTATGGTGAAACTCCGAAAAATGGGAGATGGACTGGGGGATGCAGTATACACAATCATGGAGCCACTACTCAGCCCGGAATTTGATAAGAAATTTAGTATCGAAAACTTCTATGCAGCCTGCGGAACCATAAGTAATGAGGAATACGACAAAGGGTTCAGCATAGATGATGCTGACATAAAAGCTGAGGAACTGGGTAGGAAAAGAAACGAAATATACATGGAAATATGCATGGCTTTTTTTGCTTTTCTTCAGAAGGAGAGCTCTTTTGAGATAAAGAAGTTCATAAGGACGCTTTCAATGGATGAACTTATGAAATGGAATAAAGAAAGTGCTCTTCCTAATACACTTATGACCATATATCAGAAAAGAGAGATTGATTTTGAGGCGCTCCATGGCGATGAGAGTTTGTTTGCTAAAGAACCACTTGGCGAGTTCGACCTTCTCTGGGTTCTTAGCAATATGCCACAAAATTATCTGAACATGAAGAAAATAACATTTTGTACATCTGATCAGAAATGCGAGTTTACTGTGGATGATGGGGAAACGCAGGTGACAATAGAAATGACTAATTTTACAGTTGAGGTAGAACGATGAATAAAAATGCGCTTAAACTTTATCATGAGCTCATGAAAAAAGGCTGGATTGACCGCGATGAAAACAGCGTATTATGGAGCTTTGTGGAGGACCCGGAAGCAAGGGATGAACTCGATCAGATGGGGGCTGAACTTGGATTTGAAATAATGCCTGCACAGAACAGGATATATATGGTTCCAACCCAGGACAACGATCTGTTCCTAAAAAACAATATTGATTACAGGGCCGATATCAAGGCAAGCAATGATGTAAGAACAAGAGACCTGTATCTGCTAAATTATCTTGCTATTTATATTTTGTATATTTTCTTCAAGGGTGAAGGCTCAGAGGCACTTGTCAGAGACTTCATCACAAAGGAAGAGCTTATAAAGGAGTTTACCGATCACTGCCTTAGCGTGACACAGAAGGGCGTAGATGGTGAAGATAAGGCAGAAGATTTCAGCGATAGTTTTTATATGCTGGCTGAAGATTGGCTCGGTAAAAAAGAAGGGGATCCGACAAGCAGAAGAGTAGATGACCGTTATGGCATTGTAAATAAAATCATTCTTAAGCTTCGGGCAGATGATCTTTTTTTAGAGGGCGATGATGGAAGAGTGGCTCCTACAAAGAAAACAAAGGACCTTATGCCATATGTACTTCGAAAAGAGCGTGTTCAGGTGATAAACTCATGGATTGAGGGGGATTCACATGCCACAGATAAATAAGATCAGGATTGTAAACTTCAATTATAACGATGGCAACCGTTTTATCCCTGATGAATTATATGATCTTTCATCAGATAAAGGAGAGGCGCTTAATTCACTTTTTAACCTGAATAATGGTGGTGGTAAGACTGTTCTGGTCCAGCTTATGATGCAGCCTGTGCATCCGAGGGCAATGGCAGGCGGAAGGCATATTGAGGACTATTTTGGCCGCCCAGGAGATCATTCTTTTGTACTTATAGAATGGAATCTGGACGGAAGTGATGACAAGCTTCTGACAGGTATTGCCATAGCCGGAAGTGCCAGCGAGAACACTGATGAGAGACTGAGAGGAAATAGCATCAGGTACTACACCTTTAAGACTGTTTATGAAAACAGTTATTCTTCCTACAGTATAGCGGCTTTGGAACTTTCCAAAAATGAGAACGGAAAGTATGTACCTGCACCTTTCGCCTATGTAAGGGAAAAGGCTAAAGCCAGCAGAGGTATTCTGGAAGTTTATTCGTCCGATGAGAGTACTAAATGGATTAAAGAACTCTCCGAATATGGTATTTACAGATCTGAGTGGGAAACGGTAATAGAGGCTCTCAACAAGGATGAAGGTGGACTGAACCAGTATTTTGATGACGCAAAAACATCTGACAAACTGATCGCCAAATTCTTTATTCCGGCAATCGAGAATAAAATGAAAAGTGTGGCTTCAAGCGGGACGGATTCCTCTCTTGAAACCATGCTTATCAATTATGCAAAGAGAATCTCAGAAAAAGAAGCTGTCATCAGGGAAAGAGATACAAATAGAAGATTGATTGAAGAATTGTCGGATCTTGGTAAGGGGAGCGACGATCTTTATAATGCGGGGGAAGAATTATCGGATAGTATAGGGGAGGTCTGCGGTTTTAAGGCTTCCATTGGCAGGAAGATTGGAACCATAGATGAGAGTATATTTGGAACTGTAAATGAGATCCAGAGTTTAGATTCCAAGATCATGCATATAGAACATGAGGAAAAATCAAAAGAATACTACGATGCTAGTGGTGAATATGAGGTAGCTGCTAATGCTCTTTCGGATGCAAAAGAAGCCCTTGATCAGGCAAGGGAAGAAACTAAAGTAAAAAAGCATGATGAAGATATACTGCAATCAGCAAGGCTCTACAGGCAGATTTTAGAAGCCGACAGCCAGATAACAACATATAAGAAGCTTATTGAGGAAAAAGAGAACGATTCAGAGGATGCGGAAACTGTAGCAAGGCTGAAATACTCTTGCCAGCAGAAGGCCAAAAGTGAAAGTGAAGCCCTGTCACAGAGTATCGATCAGAAGGATAATCAGATTCGGAGTAAAAATGATGAGCTGTGTGATAGTAGGGCAGAAATGGCAAAGGCTGAAAAGCTAAGGAACGATGCGAAGGAGAAACATTCGCAGTTTACTGCCAATCTGAATGCTTCAAAAGATAATACTGATACCAAAGTTAAGACATTAAAAATTGAAGCGGTAAGAATGCTGGACGGATTCTACTCTGAAAAAGATATAGAAGATGTGCGGATTAAGCAGGATGCTAATCGTGAGCAAACTGCCGTCTCCATAGCAAAAATCCAAAATGAAATAAAGGCTATGGATGACAGGAAAAATGGAATCCCTGATGAACTGGCTGATGTAAAGCTTAAACTTGGCAGGTTGTCAGAAGAGAAGAAAGCTGCTGAGGATGCGCTTTCAGAATACAGAACACTATTGGATTCACTTATACATATCTGCAGCAAATATAGCCTTGAAAATAGCACTATTTTTTCCGGTCGTCTAAAAAGTGTACTGCAGGAAGAAATAGAAATGACCGGCGCAAAGATCAGAAAGCATGGGCAGGACAAGCAGTCTTTGGAAGAAAGGCTTAAGGCCGCGAAAGAAGGTCATGTTCATATTCTGCCGGATATCATGAAATATGTGATGTCCATAGGAGTGTGGTGTCAGACCGGTGAAGAATACATTACAGGCCTTATGGAAAATGGTGCCATTACGCAGGAAAAAGCCAGGGATATTATGGAGCGACACCCGGAATTTGCATTTTCACTTCTTTTCAATAATGAAAAAGATATGGAAAAGCTTCTGGCTGCGGGGAATGTGGAGTGGCTTCCTGCCTCTGTTCCGCTTTTTACTATGGAACAGGTGAATTCTCTTATGTCAGGGGACATGGAAAGTGCTTCTCACCTAGCTGCTTATGACAAAGAATATTTTGCTGACAGATCAGGTTATTATGGCAGATTGGAAGATGAAATAAGAGTCAAAGAGGAAAAGTTGCAGCGTCTTAACGAAAGGCTGCGGGACAGTGAGGAAGAGAAGAAGCTCGTAGAAAAGTTTGATTATTCTGAGGACTGGAGCTCTTTACAGGAAAAAGCTATTGCCGAGCTACAGGAGAAAATATTTTCTTTAGAGGGCCGAAGGAAAGAACTGGAAGAAGAACAGGAAAGGATAAAGGAAAAGATTGATGCCCTTAAGGATGACCTGAATCATGAAGAAAAGCGTTTGAGGGAGCTCACCATGTGGATTGAGTCATTTGCTGAACTGAGCATAATGCTTACCAAGGAAAATGAGTGGTATACAAAAACACAGGAAGCATATGTTGCCCTGAAAGATGCAGAAAGCTCATATAAAAAGGTATGTGATACGGTGGCTAAGTGCCAGGAAGAGCTGACATCATTTGAAAATGAACGTAAGGAGCAGGCTGATCATTTGGATCGCATCCGCACAGTTTTAGAGAATACGGGTAGTGCAAAGGAAGCAGAAATCGTTGAAGGATCATTGGAAGAACTCTACTATCAGTACCAGACTCTTCTGGGGAGCCTCAGTGAAAGCCTGGATAATCTCAGAGTCAGCCTTGATAAATCACAGCAGTATAAAGCGGAATATGTAAAAGAGCTTGGGGATTATGAATGTGATAAGTATGAATATGAAGCGGTCCATTTTTCATCTGAAGCCCTTAAAAATGCTAAAGACGCAGTAAGAGCTGCTTCGGAAAAAATGGAGAAAGCGCAGTCCATATTTGGCGAATGCAATGTGAAAGAGGCATCTGCCAAGCAGAGATATGATGCAGCAGGGAAAGCACTTGAAGATTTTGACGGTGTAGCTCTTCCACAAAATGAGATAGGAGAGGATTTCAAATCTAGAGTAAAGGCCGCCAAACAGGAGATAAGGCAGTTAAACGAGAGGAAGGATTCATTTGAGCAGGAAAAACGTTCACTGGAGATAATCTTTTATCGGGTAGGAGACGTCTTAAAGCCTATTCAGTTTGGAAACATAATAAAGACTGTTACACTTTCCGAAAGACCGGATGCTCAGTGGGAGTCTATACATAATAATCTCATCCATGTAGAGAAAACCTTCCAGGATCAGAAAGAAAAGCTTAAGAGTAGCATAAGAACAACAGTAGCAGAGTTTAAGGACATAGCTCTTTCTGAAATAGTGAATAAGCTCGGTGCCATCGGCGAGATGCTTGATGATTCTGAGATGAAGGGCGACCGTCTCTATACGGTCAGCGAGAGCATCAGCACAATGACAGCTTCCATAGAGAAGATTAATAGCAGGATTGAGACTGATCTAAGGGAAATAGAAAATGACTATAATGACATCGTAGACCAGTGCATGAATCAGGGAAAGAGGATGTATATTGATCTTCGCATGATAGCAGCCAGCTCCAAGGCTCATATTTTTGAAGGCAAGCCACAGACCCAGATGGTGAAAATGGATCTTCCTGAGGAAAAAGAGATATCCGAGGAAGCCTCAAGAGTTTCTATAAAGACGGAGATTGAACAGGGGGCGAATGAGATCAAAGAACTCCTTAGAGGAGGTGCTGATGAAAAGCAGATACTAAAGCGCGCCAGAACGATAGTCTCAAGTGAGAGGCTCCTTCATAAGTATATACGCCAGGAATCTGTAAAGATCAAGGTCTACAAGATTGATATGAACAGTGCAAACTCTGTATATAAGGGCTGGGAGGAAACTCTGACACAGAGCTCCGGTGCAGAGAAATTTGTGGTATTTTTCTCAGTGGTACTGACACTCATGAATTATACCAGGTCATCAGCAGGGCTTGTCAGCAAAAACGTGGGGAGTGTGTTGATCCTTGATAATCCTTTTGGAAAAATAACCTCAGCACATCTTTTGAAGCCGATGTTTGATATAGCAAAGCACTTCAATGTACAGTTGATTTGCCTGTCAGATATCAATAAGAGTGATGTTGTCGGCTGCTTTGATTGCGTTATCAAGCTTGTTATAAAGGCACAGAACCTTTCAAACTTCGAAATAATGACGCATGAGGGTAATGAGAGGATAGAGCATGGCTACTATAAGATCATGAACGGACAGATGAGTTTGTTTTGACAACAAGGGCGTTTTTTCTCAAATCAAAGCATGCTAATTGGAGGTGTTGGTATAATGAATGAATATGGAGAAGTTATCATCTACCAAACAGATGATGGCTTAACGAAACTTAATGTAAGTCTTCAAAATGAAACTGTATGGCTTACTATTGACCAAATGGCAGAATTGTTTCGGAGAGATAAATCTATAATCTCCAGGCATATAAATAAAATTTTTAAAGAGGGAGAGTTGATTAGAGAGGCAACTGTTGCATTTTTTGCAACAGTTCAAATCGAAGGTACATTATCAAAAGTATATTGATGATTTGCAGGATGAATCTCTTGAAAGCAAAGTGCGCGGATTGTTAATTATTAATCCATTCAGAACTAAACTATTGATGGAACGAGAACCAATTCATGAAAAACAGATAGCTTTAGCTAAACGCAATGGAAGTATAATAATAGAGACGGAGACGCTTTTAAAGATTTTTGATTTATACCAAAAGGGTATGATAACATCTAGTGAAATTGTTGATAAACTTGCAAATTTTAGCGGATTGCTAAGTATTGATTATTTTGAAAAAGAAAAATAAATTGAGAATTTGTCGAGCAGACGAGCTAGGAAAAACTGAATATTTGTTTGACGATAAAGAGCGGTGATGGTAGTATTATATTAATTAAAGGTGCTACCGATAGACGGTTAGCCCTATGTATAATTGATTAGTTAAAAATAACCGCTCAACTTACCAGGCTGGGGCGGTTATTTTTGTGTCTTGGAATCATGCTTGCCAAACATGTAACCAAGACTAAA
>JAFPVA010000014.1 GCA_017413105.1 Butyrivibrio sp.
CTTTCAATTTTTGGGTACCACTCGGTACCACTTTTGACAATTCCTGTATTTATCAGGGATAAATAAGAAATATCCATAGTTTTTAAAATATAATTAATAGGCGTTAACTATTAACAGGTGTTGACCGATATAATATTCAGACAAGGGAGTATATAACCGGAGGAACCACATGAATATTAAAATGCCAGGAATAAATCTGACTTTAAGCAATATGTTGAACAGTACAAAGGAACGGCTGGAAAGACAAGAAAAGCGTGACAACCAGATAGCTTTCTTTGAACAGCAAAAAGTAAATTTAAAGGAAATGAAAGCCGGGACCATAGACGAGATATCCAGAAAATTGGATCTCTTACATGGATATGATGCTGAAATATTGATGGCGAAGACGGAATACAACCATGATCAGATGTTCCATATTATGGATGAAGCTATTGAGCGGGGCGAGAAGATAGCAGAAGAGGCAGAGAAGTATGCACCTAAGACACCGGAAGAGCGTAAAGAAGAAATTATTGAAGAAGCAACCGGAATAGAAAAAGACGAAGGTTTAATGTTGGAGATCATGGATGATCTAACTGAAGCGGTGGAAGAAGTGGCAGAGACTGAAATGAAAGAGATGGATAGTCTGACATCTTCAGAAGAGACAGTGAAGACCGTAGCCGAAGAAATGGAAGAACTTGACAGACAAGCATTGGATAGTTCAATCCCTGAGCAATATAAAAGGATCGATTATCGTATATAAACGGATATTATCAATTATACGAGGAGGATGGATATGGCAATTTCAAGTATTATGTCCCAATCGCTGATATCGGCAGGAAATGCAATGAAGATGGCAGAGATCCGCCAGGGATTTAATAAAGAGATGGAAAATAGAGCAGATGTTCTAAATGCAGAAATAAAGCTTGATGGAGGGCGTGGAGCTGATACCCGTAAGAAGGAAGAAGAACTTGAGAAGACTGAGGAAAAGGCATCCAAGGTTAATGCGGAGGCGATGAACTCCCTAAGTGAAATAAATAATGAACTCCGGAGCGCAGCTAATAGGGAACTGGAAGAAGCAAGGGCAGAAAAGAAACAGGCAGAGAAGGTAGCAGAGAAAAGAAAAGCGGAGAAAGAAGAACAGGCAAAGAGGCTCGAAAAAGCGGAAGAAAAGAATGAAATGGATACTGCGCTGGGAGCGTCAGAAGAAAGCGCTGAAGGAACTTCCGTTGTTAATTGTGTTGTTGATGAGATTACTCCGGTTTCTGGAGTTGTTGAAGGTGTCGGCGGGAAGGTAGATATCAAAACGTGAGGGATTATTCGTATTTCTTTACAATGATTACCGGAAACATTAAAATGGATTAATAGTTAAAACATATAAACCAATGTCATTTTGAGCAAAGATTTATAAATCCATGTGAGGTGATAATAATGGGAAATGACGAAAAAATGCCCACCGAGAGAGAATGGCTCCTGATGGAAGCGATCTGGAGTTATGAGGAAAAGAAAGATGGTACAGGGGAAGGCATTACTTCTTCCGAGATACTGGATATGGTATGTAAAACAGATGAGATGACTGTCCGTACGGAAAGAGTTCTGATGCACCATCTTGTGAGAAAGGGGCTGGTGGGCTATACAGTGGATGCTCACGACAGTCGTGTATATCATTATTATTCAAAAAAGACTAAAGAAGAATGCCTGAAAGAGAAACAACAGGATTTTATTGACCTGTATTTCAGTGGGAACCGTGTTGGTGCTGCGGCATCATTTATCAAGGATATCGAACTGTCAGACAGTGATATAAATGAGCTTGAAAAGATTCTTAAGCAAAGGAAAAAATGAATGGACAACACGATGTTGGTAATTTTCAGACATCTGAAAGCTTTTGAGGATCTTCTGGATTTCTCATCAGCTTATATAGTAACGGTAGCTTTGAGGTGTACGATCGTATCTTTCGTGTTATTGGCCGTAGTAATGACAATACGTTCTACGATACTTAAGAATACTGTATTCCTGAAAGGCATGATATGGTCGCTTATGCTCCTGTTTCCTTTTTTCGGAAAACTGAAAGCATATTATGATGCCGGGATCCCGGGGATGAAAATAATATCGAAGCCTTTTCATTTTTGTCAGGAAGTCGCTATAACATACTTCTGGTTTAGAACCTGTTACATGATCATAGCAATAATATTGATCTTCAGGCTGTTTAAGAACATGGGAAGTATGAAGAAGCTTTACTGTGCAGCTGAAGAAAAGGTTATTTTCGGGGAAAAGCTGGGAATCATAGACCTGCCGATATCTCCCTGCACATTTGGGCTTTTTTCTCCGAAGATCCTGTTCCCGAAAAATCTGATGGAGGAGCTTGAAGATGAAGAACTGAAAACGGTGATCATTCATGAGAAAACCCATATACGGCTTGGTCATCTATGGATATTTTTTATCTGGGAACTGTTATCATCATTCTACTGGATGAATCCGTTCCTCAAGTTGTCTTTTCCTTTGCTTCGGGCAGATATGGAGGAAATATGTGACCGGGTGACTATTGCAACAAGCGGGAAGGATTATTTGGAGTATGGAGAACTGATCCTTAAAACAGCTGTTAACTCTATGGATATGAAAAAACGCATACCAGCCATGTTTATCGGAGAAAATGGAAAGAAAGAGTTAAAGGAACGATGCATCAAGATAAGGGAATATAAGCCTTTTAGCGGTAATTATATACGGGGAATGGCTACAGTATCACTAATACTGCTCGGCAGTATCCTTATTCTTCTTATACAACACTCATATCCAAAGTATGAGATCCTGCCGGATATTACTGTCACAGATGAATTGGGAAACAGGCTTGTCGACTGGGAGAGCGCCGATAGTTCAGGAGTTGTTTTCAGAAAAGACGGTAAATTCATGGTTGATACGAAAGAATTAAGAAATAGCCTTCCGGAGGATTTTCCCAGAGATAAATATATCTATTTCTATTATGATATGTTCATGAAAATACCGGGAATGGGTGGTGGCGGCTACTGTGCCTGGCTTGAGGATGTGCCGGAAGAAGGGATTATCGAAGCAGAAGAAGGCGGACATGAGTTAAGCGATGATATATGTATTTGGTTGATCAAATGGGTACTTTGATTTTTTTATCCTAATTATTAACGGCTATTAACAAATATCAAACGAAGGATGGAATTTGATATACGCTGAAAATGCCGGTACATACCGGGGAAAGAGGTACTGATGAAGGTTATCGCAGGTGTTTCTTTTCGGGAAACGAGTAAAGGCCTTGAAGTACGGGTGAGGAAAAACCCGGGAAATCAATCTCTTGGAAAATTGAAAAAGAGATTGCCATATAACTTCAAACAGCTTTCAAATCAGATAATGCAGGTAAAGACTTCGGGAGCGGCACGTCCTCTGGTCAACAAGATAAGAGCGAAACTGTCCTGGCTGTATAGGAGTCTAAAATCCGGGGAATATGGGGACAGCGAGATAGCGGCAGCCATTATACACGCTGCATCTATGGAAAAGATCGCGAAGAAGAAGGTAAGACATCTGGAAGAAGAGGAAGCCGCCGAAAACGGCAGCAGTCCTGCTAACACAACCGGTGAAGATGAAGAAATATATGGAAAAGAAGAGCTTACAGAAAGCTTAAAGGAAAGCGAAGAGGTCTCTGAAGAAATGATGGAAAATCTAATGGAGGAGATTGAAGAGCTGGAAAAGGAACTGTCTGAGGATATGATGTCAGAGCTTCAGGACATGGTTTCCTGTGTAGGCAAGGAAATGTCTGAAGAAGATATAAAGAACCTTAAGAGAGATCATAGACAGAAAGAAGAACAGCAGCTTACAAGAGCTGATCTCAAGTATTTGAAAGCTTTATTTGACAGACTTGAACAGGAAAAGAAGCAGGCTTCAGCCGGCAGTTTTCAGGCCGAAGGAAATAACAGCTCGACAATCTCATTTTCTGTTGATTGTATGCCAGAGGTAGAGCTGATGGATGTGGATGTTGGGGAAACAGTAGATTTAAGC
>JAFPVA010000146.1 GCA_017413105.1 Butyrivibrio sp.
AACACAGAGCACAGCTAAAAGTGATCAGACTGCAGCCACTAAGGGGTCACAGGCAAAGGTGGAAACAAAAGGTTGGTCTCCTATCGATACAAAATCATCTCTTGTACCAACCAAGACAGAATATGGCATGACTATTGGTGATGTCCAGCTGTCTGACAAGGCCAAAGATTATCTTGGTAAGCTTCAGTCCAAGTTCCATGGAATGGAGTTTATCACAGTGAGCAAGGATATGAAGGCTCAGGTTCAGCAAAACGCTGCAGCTTACGGCAATGCCAACAAGATGGTGGTGCTCATCGATGAAGAGAAGCTTGAGAGAATGGCTACTGATGAGTCCTTCAGAAATAAGTATGAGGGGATCATTGCCTCATCCCAAAGCAAGATGATGCAGGCCAAGATGGGGCTTTCCAGCAGCGGATCCATTATCAAGAACTTCGGAATGAGCGTGGATTCCAATGGGAACGAGAGCTTTTTTGCCACTGTAAGTAAATCTCAGGATCTTCAGAAAAAACGCATCGAGAAAAAAGCAGCCGAGAAGAAACAGCAGAAGATCAAGGAGAAGAGAGAAGCTTCCAGAAAAGCACAGGAAGAGCGCATAGAAAAGGCAAAAGAAAACAAAGCCGAAAAAACCGATGATAAGAAGGGCGAAGAGATATACGAAGAAGAATATGACATCATTGAAGCGAATTCTTTGGACGATCTTTTGTCAAAGGTTCAGACTTATTCCTATAACAATGCAGCTTCAAGAGTAGTGACGGATGCAGAGAGAAACGTTGGAACAAGGGTTGATTTTAAAGGATAAGGTGTAAAGCCTTAAGAGGCGGCTATGAATATATCTTTTAATACTCAAAGTCCATATGGTTCATATTTTCAGAAGGCTCCTTTAGTGGGACAGGGCACCCGGAATAAATCTGCCGGAAGTGCTCTGCCTTTCATGCCCGGAAATAGTGATGCAGCCTCGCCTCTTTCAAAGTTTACAGACAAGATGACGGATGATAAGCCCTCCATATCCCAGCAGATGAGGCAGATGATCAGAGACCTTAAGCAGGAGCAGTATAAAAACACCTCCACAAAAAATCAGACAGATGGATTCTCCAAGCTGTCAGGCTCCCCGGATGCTGCAGAGGACGAAGAGATCGTCAATTCCGAGAAGTATAATTACAAAACAGTGGCAACCAAGATCCAGCAAGCCAAGACATCCATCAGCGCAGGTCAGGCTGTTCTTGCAGCAAAGAGAGAGACCTTAAAGCTCAAAAGAAAGATTGCGTCCGGTTCGGGGGATGCGGAAGAACTCCAGATTGCCCTTTCCCATGCAAAGCGCATGGAAATGGTAGCCAGGAAAAAGAAGCACCACCTTGAACTTGAAGAGCTGGTGGAGAATACTCAGAAAAGGGACGAAAGGCTTGAGGGTGAGAAAGATGCTTCGGTTCAGATGCAGAGTGCTCTGACTTCTGCCGAAGAAGAGAAGATCGCAGAGAAGGAAGATGCCATATTTGATGCAAGGGAAGAGATGCTGGGTGAAGCTCTTGAACAGATGCAGGAAGGCAGCGCCTCTTTTTCAGAAGAAGAGCTAAAAGAGCTCAACGAGATGATCTCAGAGTTTGGTGAGGAAGAGCTTAAGCAGCTTGAGGAAGCCATGGAAATGCTGGAAACCATGGAAGTGGTAAATCCTCACATGAGCAAGGAGGACCTGGAGGAACTAAAGCGCAAACACAGGGCTTCCGAAGATAAAGCAATAATG
>JAFPVA010000147.1 GCA_017413105.1 Butyrivibrio sp.
AGGTGCGCCTGGAGCAGGCAAGGGAACTCAGGCTCAGATGATTGCGGACAAGTATAACATTCCACACATCTCAACCGGAGATATTTTTAGAGCAAACATTAAGAATGGCACAGAGCTTGGTAAAAAGGCTAAGGAATTTATGGACAAGGGACTTCTTGTACCGGATGAGCTTACTGTAGAGCTCCTTCTTGACAGAGTTGCAAATGAGGATTGCAAGGATGGCTATGTTCTTGATGGTTTCCCACGTACAATTCCTCAGGCAGATGTTCTTGATAAGGAACTTACCAAACTTGGTGACAAAGTTGATTTTGCTGTAAATGTAGATGTTCCGGATGAGAACATTGTTCGCAGAATGTCAGGAAGAAGAGCTTGCCTTAAGTGTGGTGCTACCTATCATATTGAGCATATTCCACCTAAGACAGAGGGAATATGTGATAAATGTGGCAGTGAACTAGTTCAGAGAGAGGATGATAAGCCTGAGACAGTTCAGAACAGACTTTCAGTTTATCATGAGCAGACACAGCCTCTTATTGAATACTATGATAAGAAAAATATCTTAAAGACAGTAGACGGTACTAAAGATATGCAGGAAGTATTTAACGAGATAGTTAATATCCTGAATGCATAAGATTAAGGTTTTATATGAATATTACGATAAAAACTGATGAAGAATTAGATCTTATGCGTCAGTCAGGGCATCTTTTAGCAAAGGTTCATGAGGAACTTCATTCGGCGGTCAGACCGGGAATTTCCACTCTTGAACTGGATGAGATTGGAGAAAAAACCATTCGTGCTCTGGGAGGAATACCTAATTGCAAGAACTATGAAGGTTTTCCTGCTTCTGTGTGTATATCTGTGAATGACGAGGTTGTTCACGGAATACCAAGTGCTGACAGAATCCTGCAAGAAGGTGATATAGTTACCTTTGATACAGGACTTATATATAAAGGCTACCACTCTGATGCAGCCAGAACCTGGGGAGTTGGTAAGATAAGTGAAGAAGCACAAAAACTTATCGATGTTACCAGAGAGAGCTTTTTTGTGGGTATCAAAAAGGCAAGAGCCGGGAACCGATTACATGAAATATCAAGGGCAATCGATGATTTTATCACGCCTCATGGATATGGAATAGTGAGAGAACTCACCGGTCATGGTATTGGTACAAGTCTTCACGAAGACCCGATCGTGCCAAACTTTAAGCAGTGGCGCAGAGGAGTTAAGCTGAAAAAAGGCATGACAATATGTGTTGAACCTATGATAACCATGGGAGAGAGATATGTTGGTTGGCTCGATGATGATTGGACAGTTGTAACCGTTGATGGTTCGCTGGCCGCACATTATGAAAACACAATTGCCATCACGGATGGTGAACCGGAAATATTGACTATTGTTTAATGGAGGAAAAAGATGTCAAAGGCAGATGTTATTGAAATTGAAGGAAAGGTTATAGAGAAGCTTCCTAATACTATGTTCCAGGTTGAGCTTGAGAATGGTCACGTTGTTCTTGCTCATATCAGTGGTAAGCTTCGCCAGAATTTCATCAGAATTTTACCGGGAGATAAGGTTACTCTTGAGCTTTCTCCTTATGATCTGACAAAGGGCAGAATTATCTGGAGAGATAAGTAATTCAATATTTTTGTATACAAAAAAGTTGGCACTTAGTGCCGACTTTTTTATTGTATAAGAAATGTTTGTTTTTTGGTTCTGACATGCTATAATTTTTTTGGAATTTGGGGATTTTTTCTAAAACTATATTCGGAGGAGAAAAATGGGAGAAAAAAGACAGGCTATTTATGATGCCACAACACTGGGGAAACCTAAAATGATGCTCCTGGGATTGCAACATATGTTTGCAATGTTCGGAGCCACAATCCTTGTTCCGATTCTTGTCAATGGCTATTTTAATGGCGAAGGACTTTCGGTTCAGGTAACGTTATTTTTTGCAGGTATTGGTACACTTCTATTTCATGTTTGTTCTAAACTTAAGATTCCGGCTTTTCTGGGATCATCATTTGCTTTTCTCGGCGGATTCGCCACAGTTGCTTCACTTAACACAGGTAAATATGCTGATATGACATACGGAGAGAAACTTCCTTATGCATGCGGTGGTATTGTAGTTGCAGGTCTTTTGTATCTTGTACTTGCACTTATTATCAAGCTGGTAGGCGTAAAGAAGGTTATGCATTTCCTTCCTCCAGTTGTAACAGGTCCTATCATCATCTGCATCGGACTTTCACTTGCGCCATCAGCTGTATCTAATGCTTCAGCTAACTGGTTCCTTGCTCTTGTAGCTTTAGTAGTTGTAATTGCCTTCAACATCTGGGGCAAGGGAATGTTTAAGATCGTTCCTATTCTGATGGGCGTTGTTATATCCTACGTAGTAGCTCTTCTTATGCAGTTTGTAGGATTTACAAATGCTGACGGTAGCGCAATCATCAATTTTGCACCTATTGCAGAGGCAAGCTGGGTTGGCCTTCCACCTTTCATTTTTGCTAAATTCGATATTACAGCAATTCTTGTTATGGCACCAATTGCTATTGCAACAATGATGGAGCATGTCGGAGATATTTCGGCAATTTCAGCTACAACAGATAAGAACTTCATTGAGAATCCCGGTCTTCACCGCACACTTTTAGGCGATGGACTTGCAACAGCTCTTGCAGGACTTTTTGGTGGTCCTGCTAATACAACTTATGGCGAGAATACAGGCGTTCTTGAACTTTCAAAGGTTTATGATCCAAAGGTTGTAAGACTCGCGGCTGTATATGCTATCGTAGTAAGCTTTATCCCTAAGCTTGCTGATATCATTGGAACAATGCCTACAGCAATCATTGGCGGAATCAGCTTCGTATTATACGGAATGATCTCAGCTATTGGTGTGCGTAATGTTGTTGAGAATAAGGTTGACTTCACAAAGTCAAGAAACCTTATTGTTGCAGCTGTTATCCTTGTTTCCGGCCTTGGTTTCTCTAACGGAATCACATTTACAATCGCAGGAACTTCTGTAACACTTACATCTCTTGCAATCGCTGCACTTCTTGGTATTCTGCTTAACGCAGTACTTCCTGGGAATGATTACAACTTTGGCGAGAACCATCAGGGCGACATCAACCGTGGCGTAAGCTTCAACAATAAGATAGAAGCATCTTGATAAAAAATTTTTAATTCAGCTATTAAGAAAACAAAATAATATGCCGATATACAGATAGGATTCCTCTGCCGATCATGGATGATCGGGGAGAGTTCTATCTGTTTTTGTTTGTTTTTAATTCTATGGAAAAGGCTAGATAGTTTCATGTGCGTATAGACAAGGAAGGAATCGCTATGAAAAAAATCTTATCATCAATTCTATTGTTTATCTTGGGCATAGTGGTGGCAATATGCGCTCTTATCGTGGCCTGTGCCATGGATCCGGGAATTGCAAAAAGTGTCTCCGATGTGGCCAAATCCCTTAATCTTCATATTGAAATAAAAAAAGCTGAAGACGAAGAACTTGTGGCAGAGGCTGCTGAAAAAGCAAAGGAGATAGTTGAAGCTACTGAATCTGAGTTAGAGGGCGCTGAAGCCGGGGAACTTATTGCAAGTGCAGATTCTGCTGCGTTAGTAAGTTCTGTTACCTATACAGAGACCAAGGAAAAAGATTATTCTGCATATCTGGGTGACTGGAGTACATCAGGAATAGATAAAGATATAGTAAGTGAAAATGGAAATGAAAACGAGCCATTGGTAAATGAGGATATATATGAAGTAGACGAGAATGGGAATCCTGTCACTTATTATGACAATATTGATGAAATGACAGGCTACAGTCTGCCAACTCGGGATGTAGTAAAGCTTGAGGACCAGACTGCAGTTCAGGATGCGCTTATCAATGTTGGCATGGGATATACAGGAAGCGGGTATGACTTTGATAAGACATATTATCCTTATTATCATATGTTAAATGATAAGTGTAAGAACCTCTATCGCCAGATATATGCAAATGCTCTTAATCAGTGGAATGAGTTTTTGCCGGCGGTAGTAGCAACTTCAAGTGAGTGGAATAATGCGCTGCTTAGCGTTGTATATGACCATCCTGAGCTTTTCTGGCTGGATACAAAACTTTACACTGAATATGAATATGGTGGAAAAGTAGTTAAGGTAAAAATATATTTCTATGAAGATGCGCTTGGTGACATAGAAAGTGCCAGGGATGCCTTTGATGCCCGTGTTCAGACGATAGTAACTATGGTAGATGCTATTGAAAAGACAGAGGAGAAAGAACAGTTTATCCATGATTATCTGGCTGCGAAGCTGACATATAGGGCTAATGATCTGGATCAGAGCGCATATAGTGCCATAGTTGGAGATGAAACGGTGTGTGCTGGATATTCAAAAGCTTTTCAGTATCTCATGCAAAGAGCCGGGATTCCGACATATTTCTGTGTTGGTTGGGGCGGAGGCCTTGTTTCCGGTGGAATGCATGGATGGAATATAGTCAATCTTGGGAAAAAATACGTTAACGTTGATGTGACATGGGATGACCAAGAACCCCTGATCTATGAATTTTATAATAAACCGGACAGCGATTTCCACAGACATAAAAGAATGTTTAATTCCCAGTATTTGCCTGCATGCAAGTAATGAGGCAGCCGGTGCTCAGTTGACGTTTCGTGGATTATAGTAGAAGTAAAATAAGGATAAAAAATTGCAGCGTAAAAAACTGCAATTTTTTTGCGAAAAACAGTTGATATTTGAATTACTATATGTTATTATGTTAAATGGTCTTTTTAGGAGCAAGGGGATAGTATGCCCTTTATAAGCTCCAGCTGTTTTTTACCATGCAGGAAAGGAGTAACGATGAAAGTTAGGTCTTCTGTTAAGCCTATGTGCGAAAAGTGCAAGGTTATCAAGAGAAAGGGCGTTATCAGAGTTATCTGTGACAACCCTAAGCACAAACAGAGACAGGGTTAA
>JAFPVA010000148.1 GCA_017413105.1 Butyrivibrio sp.
CACCACATCGGCACCGGAGATATGGAGTGCCTGTCAGTCCGGAAAGACAGTGGAGAAGGACAATGTTGATATCGGCGGAAATAAATTCTATGTGTTCTATATGCCGATTTATGATGCAGATGGAAATGTGTGGGGAATGTCCTTCGCCGGTGAACCGATGGAAACAGTAAAAGCTGCTCAAAGCAAGGCCATAACCGTCAATGTGATGGTGGCGGTTATGATAATTGTGGTATTTGCCATAGTGGCCATTATGGTAGCACGACTTGTAGCTAATCCGATCAAGGCTCTTGCAGATGCATCAGGAAAGCTGGCAGAGGGTAATCTGAACATTAAATTCAGCGCAGTGAGTCATGTGAAAGAAATTGCCTCGCTGGTCCATTCTACACATGATCTGCAAGATGCACTTGTTAGAGCAGTTGGCACGGTTAAGAGTTCTGCAGGCAGCTTAAGCGGAGCTGTTGTTGAGGTTGATGATAAGACCGGACATAATGTTGAAAGCGTTAGCCAGATAAATGTAGCAATAAATGAGGTGGCGGAAACCTCACAGTCTGTGGCAGAATCTGCGCAGAGTATGGCCGAAAAGGCTGTTGAACTTGGCGATAATATTGAAAGGCTTAATGACAATATCGGGATACTTAGAAACGCATCTGAGGAGATAACTGTAGCCAATAATGAAGCATCCCAGTATATGGAAACCGTACTTAAATCAAGCAATGACAGTGTTTTGGCGGTTGGGGAGATCAGTGAAAAAATATCGGCAACTAATGAGGCTGTAAAAGACATTTCAGAATCTGTACAGATGATAGATGCGATTGCAAACCAGACGCAGTTACTGTCACTCAACGCTTCTATTGAGGCAGCAAGAGCGGGTGAAGCAGGAAGAGGATTTGCAGTGGTTGCCGAGAGCATTAAAGATCTTGCAGAAAGCAGTTCCGAAAATGCATCAAAGATCAGCGATATTGTGCAGAAGGTAACATCTATATCCAATGAGACTGTAAGCGTTGCAGAAAAGGTTAGGAGTATTATCGAAGCTGAACGGGAATACATTACAGAGACACAGGGCAAATTTACTGTTTTATCCGGAGCTGTTAATGATAGTGTGAATGGAATAGCGGCAATTTCGGAAATGGCGGGAGAACTGGATCGCATAAAAAATGAACTTACGAATGCGACAACAGATTTGGGAGCAATTTCTGAGGAACTGGGTGCCAGTGCACAGGAAGTATCGGCAAGCTGCGCTACTGTTACAGGTGCATGTACGGATACTCAGGCTCAGACTGAAGAGATGCGGGCGATAAATGAGCATCTGGCGGATGCAGTTTCTTTCTTTAATCTGTAAAAAAGCGTTGACCCACTGAAACGAGTCCGCTAAATGAAATGATAAGTGATAGAATTGATAAAAAACGAGATAATCTGTATAAGGATGCTGTTCAAACTAAAGAAGATTACTGCGGATTATTATGGCGTTCTGTCAAAACTTCGCAGATTACGTGAACTTGCAGATACATTAGGCGAGATTGGTACAGATCTTCGAAAGGACGCAGAAAGGGCTGAAAATCAGTGCAAGGATTGTATTCACAGATTTAATAATGTGAATGAGAGCTTAAAGGACAGGGATTACCGCCATATAAAACATCAGATGCTTTTCGTGTCTAGACAGGCGAAGGTATTTGAGGAATCGGCCAGAAAGGTTAACAAAGATGCGCAAAATTTAATGATACATATTAACAAAGAATTTAAAGGAGGCAACGAACATGACTTATGAAGAGTTAGTCAAGAAAGTAAAAAAGGTGGTTGAAAAGATTGATAAGGGAGCTGTAAAGGAACACACTGCCATTGAGATCGACATTGAAGGAGAGGGCGAAGGGGCGTTCTATGTTGAACTCGATAAGGATAAAGTCGCAGTAGAACCTTACGAGTATTATGACAATGACTGCAGGATACGCACAGGCGCAGAAACGCTCATAGATCTTGTAACCGGAAAGATTGA
>JAFPVA010000015.1 GCA_017413105.1 Butyrivibrio sp.
AGTTCTCAAAGAGATAATGCGCGTAGCAATGAGCCATGCGCTTGTAAAAAAGACATTCCAGATGGATGCTTGCATTCATTCTGGAATGTCTTTTTTGCAAGCATACGGCGAATGCCGCGACAACGAGGGATGCGAAGCATTCCGAGTCTGTCAGCATGGCGGATGTTTCTGGGGTTTTTCTTTTATCTATAATTGTATTCAATTAGTGGTGTCCAGTAGCTGTCTTTATAGTTCCTGTAGGTGAATTCGGAAATGAAGAAGGAATTCATGAGATACGCAACACTTGAAAATCCCAAGACCACGCTGGGGAAAATAGTCTCAAAAGCCTTTAAAACATTCAAGGAATGGTGGGACAAGACCAAGAAGCCTGAGATAGCTGAAAAGGCAAAAACAAGCATTTTACAAAAGCTAAGAGAAAGCCAGGCGATAGTTGATCAAAGGAAGGAGCAGCAAAATCCAAATCCGAAAAGTAATAAACTAAGACCGGAGAGATGAATAACTGATAGTGCAATAGGCAGGGGCGTGAAAACGCCCTTGTTTTATGCACATAATATTGAACAGGATGGTAGATATAGGTATAATTATAAACAGTTGCTACAAAGAAAAAATTTAAGTATTTCTGAATAGATTAACTTTCAGGATAAAAGATAACAGGATTGAAGGAGATTGTCAGTCCACACATCAGTGTCAGCGGTTCGAAGTACGGATATAAACGGGAAGACATTTACTATTTTGATAATTACATAATAAAGTGATTATAGTTGGGGATTCTTCAATACTAGGGAAGAGAAATGAAAGCAGTTCACTTGGTGGGACACGGCACATTACTAAAAAATGGACCACAAACCCGCCCCCCCAAGAGACCATTAATGGACCTGCCATCATATTCGGCCAGGTCTTTTAATTTTGCGTGAGTTTTTGAATCTTCATCAAGATAAGCGGCTCAAAGAGCCGGCATGAGCCATAGCACATTCTAAAGAAGATGTAAAGAAAAACAAAACGAAATAAAAACATTATTAAAAAAGAGAATTTCATTCCGATAAGTAGACTATATGAAATATAATTAAATATAGTATTTATGCAACTTTGCGTAACATTACTGTCAGGTAATTTAATTGATTGATCGTGATTAAGATAGCATGATTTTAAGAAACATGAATATATATCAAGGAGTGCCTCAATGGATTCTGCTTTATATAAACCAGGAAACGAAGGGATAGAGATTCAACTACGTCGTTAAGCTTGGGCAATCGTCTTGCAGGATCGGTATAGCTTAAATAGTATGCCTGTGGATAAGAGAAAGGATAGCTAATGAGAAACAAAGAATGGAGCGTATTCAGAAAAACTACAGTTGTGATTCTTACAGCTACTTTGGTGCTCATATCTGTGGGCTGTGGAAAAGGCGGGAATGCAGCTGAATTTGATCTTTCGAATGAGGAAGGATCTGGTTCTGATCCTTCCGGAATTCCCGGGGGAGGAAAATGGGTTGATTCTGACGTTGTATTCACAGTCAGGTCTGAGGATAATATACGTTTTCAGGATGATTTTGCAGCAGCTGCCAATAAAGATTATATTGCAGCTGCTGTTCTGGACCCCGCATATGAAGAGGCCAGTATATTTCTTGATGCAAATAAGCTGATGTATGAAAGATATATGGAGATTGCTTCTGATGAGGCTATGTCAGGCGATAATGCAGAAAAATATAAAGCATTGGTTAAACTGCATTCTGATTGGGATGAGCGAAACAAGCTTGGAGTAAAACCTCTTGAAAAGTATATTTCAGATATACAGAGTATATCCTCTATAAATGAACTTACGCAGTACCAGGGGAGCACTACGAGAAATCCCTTTGGGCTGGGGCTGTTAATCCCGGAAGCTGTGAGTACACAAATACAGTTCCCGGACAAGAGCACGTTAAAACTTCAGGCTCCAAAGCTCTCTCTTGGGTCTGTTTCTTCATATCTGGAATATACAAGCAACACACTGGCATCTAAAGAAAAAACAGATGATGTGGCCTTCTATTTCTTTGGAAGACTCGGTTTTTCAGAAAAAGAGATCAAGGCTATCCTGAAAGGAAATTACAGGATAGAAACTTTTATTGCAAGAAACAGTAATATCGATAACTTCAATGTGGGGGAGATGTTTTCGCAGGCTCAGACCGATAGGAAAGGGCTTAATGCATTACAAGGGAATTACCCGCTCTCACAGATATTGGATAGCAGAGGCTATTTGGAATGCGACAGTTTTTATGTGGATTATTCCTATCTGAAGTCTTTATATAAGATTTATACCGAAAAGAACCTTGAAGATATCAAGTCATTCCTCATGGTGCAAACTATTGATTCAGTTAAATATCTTCTAGACCGCGAATCATATGAAAAGATGGTCAGGCTGTATATGAACGGCGGTGCGAACTATGAGGGAATATCAGATGGGCAGAATAGTGTCCTTTTTAGAAATGACATCAAAATCTGTGGTTATTTACCATTGCTGGATACTTTGTATCTGGAAAAATATCATTCAGATAACGAAAAGACAGCTCAGATAAATGAGTTTACAAATGCACTGATAGAGGCGTACGCACAAATACTTGGTGAAGAAGAGTGGATGTCAGAAGAAACGAGGACCGCTGCAGAGGGGAAGCTGCAAAATATGGCAGTGCACCTCATAAGGCCGGATAATATTGCTGATTATTCGGCTGCAGACATAAAGTCCTACGAAGAAGGAGGAAATCTTGTAGATGCTGCTGCAGAGGGCAGACGGGTGCTTGAGACTCACATGGCAGTCAAAAGCGCTGACCCAAATTGGGACAGATTTAAATGGGATATTTATGATGTTTCCAGAACTACTACTGAAGTCAACTGTGTGTACTATAGTAACGAGAATGGCATCTATATAATGGCGGGATATCTGGCTATGTGTGATGCTGCTTTCGGAGAAGACGCATCACTTGAGCAGTTTGCAGGTATCGTAGGAACTACGATTGGCCATGAGATAACCCATGGATTTGATTCAAATGGAACAAAGTTTGATTTGTATGGGCGCCAGTTTGATGATAATAAAAACTCGATCGACTGGATGACAGCGCAAGACAGGTCAAAGATGGATGAAAAGGCATCAAAGCTGGCAGGATACTTCTCACTGGCAAGGCCGATTCCGGGACAGCAGAAGGTAAATGGAAATGCCGTAAAAGATGAGGCTATTGCTGATATGGGAGGAGTCAAATCAGTACTTTATGCGGTAAGGGAAATACCTGATTTTGATTATGATGAGTTTTTCAGAGCCTTTGCAAGGCAATATGCGGAGCAGACAACTGAGGAAAATGAACTTGATACCATGAAAAGCGACATGCATCCGCTTCCGTTCCACAGGGTAAATATTGTTCTTCAGCAATTTGATGAATTTATAGAAACCTATGATATAAAGCCGGGAGATGGAATGTACTTAAGCCCGGAAAAAAGAGTCAATGTCTGGTGATATCTGTTAGGAAGGAGACAAACTATGGGATCAGAGACTTCAAATGCAGCAATAAGGCTTGATAACATAATCAAAAGCTATGGTAAACATGACGTACTTAAAGGTGTCACCATGCAGGTGAATAAGGGAGATATCTACGGCCTGGTAGGCAAGAACGGAGCAGGTAAAACCACTATTTTTAAGATGATTCTGGGACTGTCAGAATACACTTCAGGCAATGTTTCCATAGCCGGTTCCCGGAACCGAAAAGAGCTGTTTGCAAACAGATCAAAGGTAGGCTTCTTTGTCGGATCCAATTTTTATGGTTATCTTTCCGGCAGGGCAAACCTCGAATACTACGCAGCAGCCAAGGGACTTAAGGGAAAAGCGTTAAAGGAGGAAGTGGACCGGGTTCTAAAGGTTGTTGGTCTTACAGACGGTAAGGAAAAGCAGAAAGCTAAGGGCTATTCCCTTGGAATGAAACAGCGTCTTGGAATAGGCAATGCAATCCTGGGTAATCCGGATATTCTCATTCTGGATGAGCCGACCAACGGTCTTGATCCTCAGGGAATAGCAGATATTCGTCATATGATACGGCGGTTTAGAGATGAGTTTGGCATGACAGTCATAGTTTCAAGCCATATTCTGGGAGAACTGGAAAATACCGCGGACCGTTTCGGTATAGTACATGAAGGCGTTATAGCAAAAGAAATCACACAGGAGGATCTTTCTGCTAAGCGTCCCGAAGTTGAACTTACAGTCTCAGCCGGAAATTTGGAAAGAGCCAAAAGTATTCTTGCAGAGAATGGTATTGATATTCTTAAAGAAGGAAAAGAGAAAGTTACTCTGGAAGATTATTACTTTGAACTCATTGGAGGATCTGCAGAATGAGAAATTTGTTAAGAGCGGATTTGAAGCGTATCTTTCGGGTTGGTCTTATTTATATAGGGCTTTTGTTGGCGCTGATCTATATTTCATATACGGTGCTTGAAGGCGTTGTAAATGATGGCTCAATTGGACTGGTAAGAGGTGTGCAGAAGTCGCTTAACGGGGCGCCTATAGCTCTTTTTATAGTTTTTCCCGCTTTCTATGCTGTTTTTGCCCATGAGCTGTCCTCAAAGTCCATGCAGGCTATACTTGGTCATGGCATAACAAGGGATAAGCTCATAGTTGCCAAGCTTCTTGATGCGGCAATTGTTCTTCTTTGCGTGTACCTGGTCATCATTGTGGCAATCCTTGCAGTAATAAACGGAGAATCAGCAATTATATTAAGCTCGCAGCAACAGACGAACCTTGTTGTTTTTATCATATTGAGGTGGCTTAGACATTTTGGCTACATTGTCTTTTCAGCTATGATCATGTATATTTCGGGCTCCACGGTTCTGGGGATAGTCGCATGTGTGGCATTTACGGTTGTGTTTAGACTTGTGTTTAACCTGATAGAGTTTTTTTCTTCACTGTCATTATATGACTATACCTTTGATGGCCTTTTGGACTGGGCATATACCGGAATAGAGATGGAAGCTTTCCCGTGGCAGATTCTTCCGGCAGCCTGCTATCTCTTGGCTGCACTGGCGATCACTACCTATTTCTTCCGGAGAAAGGAGTTTGATTTTTGAAAAATCTAATTTTTGCAGATGTAAAAAGAATCCTGAGAAAGCCGTCATATTGGATCGTGCTTGCAATATGTCTGTTAATTTCGTTTTTCTGGACCTTGGGTGCAAAAAGAAATGGAACCGTAAGCGGCATTACTTTTGCCACTAATCAGGGAACTGCTATAAATACAATGAATCTTTTTATAGGGATTGCTATTTATGTGAGCGTCTACGCCGATGAGTTTTCGTCTAATTCTATGCAGTGCCTTATTGGAAGAGGAATTTCAAGAAAAAGACTCCTTATCGCCAAGTTCATTAACTGCGTGATCATCACCTTTATTTCTTATGGAATCTATGCCCTTTTTATCACCTTAACAGGTCTGATAATGGGCGCAGACATGAACATGTCAGAGAGCAGCTTTTTGTACAGTACGATATTGACCAATGCTTTTCTTATCCTGGGTTATGCAACCATATCCATGATTATTCTATTCTGGAGTAAGAATGTTGCCTATGCCACTTTGGTGGATGCATTTCTTCTTTTTGCGGGAGATACACTGCTGAGCGGTCTGAATATGATTCCGGTGATAAAATTCTGGCATATAGACAGGCACGTTTTTTCACATGCCCTTGCATGTGCCAAAGTAGATCTGCTTCTAACCGGTGGAACAGCAATATTTACACTCCTTTGGCACGTTGCAAAAATCTGTGTTATTTCGAT
>JAFPVA010000149.1 GCA_017413105.1 Butyrivibrio sp.
AAAGACAATGCTGTTGATTATGCCGTTGTATACGGTGAGTTCTATTATCAAGCTGGGACCTGGAGCAAGCCAAGAAGGGTTGTCTTAAAATCGAGAAGCCCTATAACCAGATAACTCACATGTATACTTTTGTAGTAACAAACATGACAGCAGACATAAAATCGATAATCCAGTTCTACTGCGGCCGAGGCAGCATGGAGAACTTCATCAAGGAGAGCAAAAACGGTTTTGATTTTGGGGCTGTTAGTAGCCACTCAAAACTTGTTAATGCAAACCGACTTCAGATCCATGCACTGGCTTATAACATATTCAATTGGTTTAAACGGCTGGCTCTGTGTGCTTCCATGAAGAAGTAGTATGCAGATACAATCCGTTTGAAACTGATCAAGATTGCCGTTAAGGTAGTCAGATCAGGTAGATATATTTATTTCAAACTGTGTAGCAGCTGCCCTTACATATCTGAGTTTTGCGAAACACTCACCAATATAAGCAGCTTGCAACCACAGTTGGAATAGCAACTAACAATGTACCTTGATAACTTAAAAGTCTGCATTTCTGATATGTAGGGATAGTCTACCCTTTTTTAGGACTAACACCCGCCAAATCTAGGCATCTGCTTCAAAAAAACAGATTACGTGTCAGATATTGTAGAGAATCATTTCTGGGATCTGCGAATAAGACAGAGGACAAAAGAGGAATTCTTTTCCGTGGCAGATGAATTTGCTCAACATCTTTTAGATGGAAAGTTCTCCAGAGATATGGAAGAGCAGTTCGTAAAACTATTGGAGTACTATGGACAGGACCCTATTATAGTCAGATCCAGCTCTATTCTTGAAGATGGCTTTGGGAATGCCTTTGCAGGAAAATACGAGTCTGTCTTTTGCTCGAATACAGGAACCATGGAGCAGAGAGTAGAGGAACTGGAAAATGCCATACGTACAGTATACGCCAGTACTATGAGCCGCTCGGCTCTTGACTACCGAAGCCGAAGAGGGCTTCAGGAACGAGATGAGCAGATGGCGCTGCTGGTTCAGAGAGTGTCAGGTTCTTACTATGGAGAATTTTATATGCCCTGCGCTGCAGGAGTGGGCTATTCCTACAGCCCGTATAAGTTCATGGAATCAATCGATCAGTCAGCCGGAATGCTTCGTCTTGTAATGGGACTTGGAACCTCGGCTGTTGACCGAACAGAAGGCTCCTATCCGCGACTTGTAAGCCTGGATAAGCCTACAGCCACAACCTATAGAAATTCCATTGAGAAGCATAAGTATTCCCAGAGAAAGCTGGAGCATGATACTGACACTGAAAGAATGCTCCGCGACAGAGGGGAGGACAGGGACATTGAGTTCATATCCTGTCTGGGAATAGTCAGAAAAGAAGAACTTATGAGCCAGATGAAAGGCATTCTTGGGGCTTTGCAGGGAGAGTATCAGCACCCTGTGGACATTGAATTTACCATAAACTTCGACGAGAGCGGGAACTATGTCATAAATCTTCTTCAGTGCAGACCTCTTCAGGTCTACCAGGATATGAAGGAATTGCAGATACCTGAGAATATAGAGATAAAGGACATTTTATTTGAGTGCAGAAAATCGGCTATGGGACTTTCAAGGGAAGAAAAACTGGATCTTATAGTATATGTTGACCCTGTAAAGTACTACAGTATGCCTTATCAGGACAAAATTAAGATAGCATCTGTTATTGGAAAAATAAACTGGGAAATGCGAGGAAAAGACAAGCATATGCTACTCATGGTTCCCGGGCGAATCGGTACATCTTCTCCGGAACTTGGCGTACCTACAGCATTTTCAGATATCAGTGAGTTTGATGCTGTGTGCGAGATCGCTGATTCAAAAGTTGGCTATAATCCTGAACTGTCCTATGGCAGCCACTTCTTCCAGGATCTGGTGGAATCAGGAATACTGTATAACGCCATATTCGAGAACGAGAAGACAGTAGTTTACAACATCAGCCTGCTTGCTTCTTATGAGAATATTCTTAATGAGCGAGTATTAGGCGACGATGATGTAAAAGATATTATTTATGTATATGATGTCTCTCACGACGATATCAGGTTATATCACGATATGAGGAATGAACGGACGATCTGCGTCAGATTGTGATTTTCAAAGGGGTAACTTAGGGAGGTGCGTTATGGTTACGTTGAATGATTATCTTTACAATGGGTACACAGTACTTAAGATAATTCAGATGTATTCAAGGGATTTGAAAGAATCATCAATAACGACCGGGAATACAGTAGATATGTTCCATAGCAATTTTCTTTTACGTATGGAGGAACTTCTGGTTCATAATGATTTCCTGACTTCCCAGTCTCAGCGAATCAGGGAACTCTATAAGTATATGACCAAACAGTATCCGCAGTTGGCCTTTACCTTTAAGGGCAGGATAAAATCCCTCATAAGAGCTGAAGAGAAGTTTAACGCCTATATTGTTGAGACAATCTACAATTATTACAAAGAAAATGGCACATTCCCGGAGGCTGCAGAGGTCAAGAGCAAAATCGAACATTTCAGAGACCTGATAGCTTACAGAATAGTCATTTCTATGCCAAAGTGCCACGTAAATGACCCGGATGAGAGAAAAGAACTAGAATTAGAGTACCTTTATGAGATAGCCAACATGCTTCCGGACTTCCTGGAGCAGAGGGGCTTTAGCCCGGAAATATCGACTATGAATGTTGCTAATTGCTCTGAGAAATTAAAAGAAAATGTCAGGCCATATTTTAAAGACTACATCAGCAATCCCAGCAATTATGGCTATGAATCACTTCATATAACTCTTTATGACAATGAGTCTCGCAGCTATGTTGAGGTTCAGCTTCGAACAAAAGATATGGATGATTATGCGGAAATAGGCCCTGCTAATCATTTGGGATACGAAAAGAGACAGCAAAAAGAGCGCGCTAAAAGAAACAAGATTCCACAAGGAGAATGCATTTTCTTTGATGAAGCCTTTGAACGAGGTATGCTGCTCCAGCAACTTGAGCTGGCCAAGGTTGATGTAAATATGTTTGGAGCCATCAATAACAGCCTTATAAACGACGGCTGTGGATTATACAGAGGCAGGCTAATTCTCCCTTTCGAGCACTTGTCGAGGTTCCAGAACGACGTGATTGACTGAGGTTTTGCTCCCTTTATACTTATTTCCGGAAGATGGTAAAAAGAACCGCCCCGCAAATAACTGATATTTGGTATAATAATGTATAACTAATAGTGCATTATTGAGGTGCGATCAATGCTGGGACTGGAAAAGTATAAGAAAAGTACAATTGTAATCCATGCGGGAATCGGAATACTGACACTTATCATTGTATCTTTGCTCTGCGGTTATGCCGCCATAAATGCTGATAGGATGATAGTGACCTCCGGTGGAGTGGTCATGATTACATTCTTTATCCTGCCGTATCTTCTCCTGGGGGGATTATATGGATATCTGGTTTCGCTTATTATTTTTCTGGCCTCTTTTATTTTGAGTCTTGTTCTGGACATGGATAATGCCTACAAGATGACTATCTATCTGGTGGCCTGTCTGTGCTTTTCTCTACTTGCGCAGTACAGATGGTTTGCCACTGTCAAAAAGACGCTTTTGGGTGCCTTTATCACGCTATGTTTTACTTCAATTATAGAATTATTGTGCCTTACGCTTATTGTGAGAAATGAATATGAAATCGAACAGCTTATGAACATCAAACAGTACATAATCAGGGATGTGCTGGTTATTTTTATCATGGCATTTTTTTTCTATTTCTTTTACACAAAAACGCCTGATTTCCTGAAATACCCATTTCCCGGTGGAGTACCGTATACAAGTATTTATCAGATGGATACTGACTTTAGGAGGGGAATTAGAAAGACCAGAGTCAGTATTAAAATAACAGCTATTATTTTTGGCGTGGAGCTTATTTTGGGCATATCCGTGGCTGTGTTTATGGTGGTTCTTTTCCCTGACTTAAAGGACATGTTTAAGGCTTCCATTAACAGGGGCGAAATTTTTCACGAGATGAGAGGATCAATCAGTACGCAGGATGTAGTGGAGCAAATGGAGGAAATGAGGTACAAATTTGATGCCACTACTTTTGGCTATGACATCAAGATGCTGCTTCTAATGCTGTGTGTAGGCGTACCCCTGGCGGGAATTGCCAACTATTATACTAAAGTTACGATTGGCGCTCCTCTGGGGAATATGTCCGATTTCATGCAGGAATATGCCGAGGCGGATGATGAAAAGAAGCTAGAGGTTGGCCGTAAGGTGGATAAGATAAAGGTTCATTCCCATGATGAGATACGTGTGGTTCAGGAGTCCATCACAAAGACCGTGCACGCCATAGAGGAATACATTGGCCATATCAACGAGGAACATGAGCTGGAAAAAGAACTTGAAGTTGCCAAGAAGGCTTCGGAAGCAAAATCATCGTTCCTTTCAAATATGTCCCACGAGATCAGAACTCCCATAAACGCTGTGCTTGGACTAAATGAGATGATCCTCAGAGAGTGCGAGGATGAACAGATATTGGAGTACGCCAGCGGGGTAAAGAGCGCCGGTAATTCTCTTCTTGGTATCATCAACGATATTCTTGATTTTTCCAAGATTGAGGCGGGGAAGATGGACATCCTTCCGGTGGAATATCACTTGGGAAGTACCATCAATGACCTAATAAATCTCGTTGTGGTAAAGGCCGAGGAGAAGGGCCTTGCATTGAACATGAACATAGAAAGGACACTGCCAACATGCCTTGTAGGTGATGAGATAAGGATAAAACAGTGCGTCACCAATATCCTTACCAATGCCGTGAAATATACTGAGCAAGGAAGCGTGACCTTAAATGTTTCATATAGAAAGGCAGATGAAAGCAGCATTTTCCTGAAGTTTCAGGTGTTGGACACGGGAATTGGAATAAAAGAAGAGGACCTGGAAAAGCTATACTCTCCTTTTGAGAGAATTGAGGAGATCAGGAACCGGTCCATAGAAGGCACAGGACTTGGCATGAGCATCGTCAAAAAGCTTCTGGCTCTCATGGACACGAAGATGGAGGTCAAGAGTGTTTACGGCGAAGGCTCTGATTTTTCTTTTGAAGTAAAGCAGGAAGTGGCATCCTGGGAGGAACTTGGGGACTTTAAGCAGAAGTACAAAGAGTACCTTAATTCTCAGGAAAAATACCGCGAGAAGTTCACTGCGCCTGACGCTGAGATTCTTGTGGTGGATGATACTCCAATGAACCTCATGGTAGTTAAAGGGCTTTTGAAAAACACCCTGATAAGTATAGACACGGCTGAAAGCGGCATGGAGACTCTGGAGAAAGTCAGGAAAAAGAAATATGACGTTCTTTTCATTGACCATAGAATGCCGGAAATGGACGGTATTCAGACCCTGGAAGCACTTAAGAAGATGGAGGACAATCTCTCCATAGATGCGCCCTGCATTGCGCTTACTGCAAATGCCGGCGATGGCGCCAGGGAGGAGTACCTGGCTGTGGGGTTTAATGACTATCTGTCTAAGCCTGTGAACGGAGAGCTTATGGAGGAGATGCTAAAAGAGTATCTTCCCCAGGAGAAAATCAAGGAAGTAACCTCATCTGAAGATAGTAGATCACATGAGAATGAAGTTGCTTTTAGTGAAGGCGGAGATGCCCTTGATAAACTTAGTGGCATAGACCTTAAAGAGGCTGAAACAAACTGCGGAAGCAGAGACCTTCTTGAGGATGTAATAAAGGAATTCTTGCTTACCATAGATACAAAAGCAGCGACCATAGAAAAGTACGCCAAAGAGAAGGATTACCGCAATTTCACAGTGACTGTCCATGCTCTTAAGAGTTCTGCAAGACTTATCGGCGCCATGGAACTCTCTGAGATGGCTGCATATCTGGAACAGTGCGGAAATGAGGAGAATCAGGCGGAAATAGAAGAGAAAACACCTGCTCTTCTTGAGTTGTATCGAAGTTATAATGAAAAACTTTCGCCCATAAACGGCGATGTGGATGAAGATTCGCTTCCGCAGATAGATGAAAAAGAGATAAAACGTGCGTTTAAGGACATGAGAGAGCTGCTTGAAGCCTACGATTTCGATACAGCAGACGGCATTATGAATATGCTCTCGGAGTACAAAATACCTGAGGCTTATAAGGACAAATACGGCAAAGTCAGACAACTTATGGCTGCAGTTGACAGAGATGCGCTTTTGGAAGTTTTGGAGGACAACTAAATGGAGAAGAGAATACTGCTAATTGGAGACAAAAAGAGTTTCATGGTCACTTCCATAGCAAAAGAGCTAAGGGAAGAGGGCTTTGAGGTTATCCAGTCGCTCCATGATGTGACAGAAATTGAGCGCATAGAGAACAAGCCTGATGTCTATCTGATCTATGTCGAGGATTTGGATGACATGATGGAATTCTTCGTGTATCTAAGAGACAGAGTGGTGGAGCGCGATATTTCCATCAGCGTAATAGGCTCTCCCGATGAGATAGAAAAAATCTATAACACAACCTCGAAAGACAAGATTTCCGCAGCCTTTACCCGCCCTGTCAACGTTAAAGAGCTGGCAAGAGAAATGCTGAATGTTGTTGAAAAGGAAGGCGAGAGACTTCAGAAAAAGAAGATCCTTGTGGTGGATGACGATGGAACGATGCTAAGGACAATTAAGTCCTGGCTTTCAGAAAAATACCAGGTTTTCATGGTGAATTCAGGAGCGGCGGCCATTACTTTCCTTGCAAAAAACCAGGTGGACCTCATCCTTCTGGACTATGAGATGCCTGTTATTACAGGGCCCAAGGTGCTGGAAATGCTAAGGAGCGAAACATCAACCAGTGACATTCCAGTGATGTTCCTTACTGTTAAGAGCGACAAAGAGAGCGTAATGCAGGTTCTTTCATTAAAGCCTGAGAAATATCTTTTGAAAACAATGCCTCCGGCTGATCTTGTAGCAAACATCGATGAGTTCTTTGAGAAGCAAAAGATAAAAAAATATATGTAGTAAATGCCGGTTACTGCGCGTTATCAGAAGGATATATAAGCTGAAGATCATCCTGGGAATTACAATTGATAAGCTCTTTTAAGATATCGGTGGTATCAGTTTTGTAAACAGCGATAAGTGGCTCGATTCTGCCATCATGAGACAGAAGTGTGGCGTCATGGTCCTCTGAGAAATGCTTATTTAATAGCCCCGTCAGGGTTTCTGATGAGATAAGGGGCACGTCTACGCTTAGCACAAGCGCAGCAGGGCTTTTACACTCCAAAAAGCATGAGTACAGGCCTCCCAAAGGCCCCATATCGGGAATAATATCCATTACATTGCCGACATATGAAATAGTAGAAGATTTACCTGAAATAAAGACATTTTCGGCGCCTATAGCCTTTAGCTTATCCGCCTGTATCTGAAGGAAAGACTTGCCGTCTAAAACGATCTCAGACTTGTCCATTCCCATTCTTTTACTTTTTCCCCCTGCCAGAACAATTCCATCAAATTCGCTCATTATGTGCTCCTTTATAGTTACCCAGATTATAACATAATGAATTGATGAGAATCCACAAAGCAGTTGAATCTTTTCTTAGATATTTGGAGAAATTTGTGGATTGGTGTTATGATGGTATAAAATAAGCAAAGGGGAAAAGGAGTATGAGCAAAACAACTACAAAGCTTGCTATCGCATTTGCTTTTAAGGAATTGTTATTA
>JAFPVA010000150.1 GCA_017413105.1 Butyrivibrio sp.
CTTCCCATACCCTGCAGACTGTTTCTCATAACCAGAAGAATGTTAAGGATAAAATAGAACGGCACATTTATAAGAAGGTATCTCATTGTAGTATCTGCGACTTCGGCATTTTGCGTTCCCGTCAGTGCATAAACGATTGCTCTCCCAAACAGGAGGCTTACTCCTACTGCAATAACACACCAAACCATCCCAAGCAGTATGCTGTTCTTTATCCCCTTTGTCACCCTGTCCATTTTCTTTGCGCCGTAATTCTGGCTCACAAAAGTCGCTGCAGATGTACAGATTGTCCCGAGAGGGAGAATGAGAATATCATGGATCTTTCTTGCAGCCGTATGTCCGGTTATCGTAACAACCCCGAGTCTGTTCACAGCACTTTGCATTGCAACCGTTCCAATATTCGTAAGTACCAGCATCATCGCCATGGAGAGTCCGGTTGTAAGCAGCTCGGTCATCATTTCAATATCCGGTTTTAAAAATTCTCTCTTAATGTGAAGGATCGGGCAGGACTTAATGATGTAACATATTTCCATTGCAGCTGAGACTGCCTGAGCGATCACTGTAGCGTATGCGGCTCCCTTTACTCCCATTCCCATGTATCCTACAAAGATCACATCAAGAACAACATTAACTGCAGATGCAAGAATAAGTGCATATAACGGCAACCTGCTGTTTCCCAACGCGCGCAGGAAACCGGAAAGGGTGTTATACAGCATTGTTACGAAGCACATACCCATAATGATGATCAGGTATTCCTGTGACATGCCGATGATTGAGTCGGGAGTCTTTAAAGCGACAAGAAGCGGTCTCATAAACAAGAGGCTTGCTCCTGTCAGAAAAGCCGCAAATACAACCGATATCAATGCTGACATACCCACAGCCCTGTGAATGGAGTCCTCATCATCAGCCCCGAAAAGCCTTGCAAGAACTACGGAAAAACCATTCGAGAGTCCGTATGTAAAACCTATGAGCAGACTGTATATGGCAGATGTGGATCCAACAGCGGCAAGTGCTTCATCCCCAAGGAAATGCCCGATCACCACGGTGTCAACAACATTGTATAACTGCTGGAACAGATTCCCTATAAAGATCGGAAGCGAAAAAGCAAGAAGGAGATACATTACATTTCCTTCGACCATGCTCTTTACCGAACTACTCTTTGTTTTTAAATTTTCCATCTTGATCCTCCAAGGTAAAACAACTCTTTTGTTTACTTTAAGAGGATTTTATCTCTTTCTCCAAAAACCGTATATCATTTTTCAACGATTTGTGTTAATATTCAACTATGAATAAAAACATGAACACTCAAAACGATATAGATAAAAAAGTCGCTATCACAGAATATCTGCACCGGGAAGAAGATCAGTATCATCACAGTTACGATGAAGAACTTCTTCAGTATGAATATCTGAGAGACGGTGATATTCGCTCTGTTGAAGAAAGCAAACGCCTGTTCCGTACCGGTATAACCGGTCACCTTTCGGACGACCCGGTAATGGACAAAAAATACCTCTTTGTGGCTTCCATTACACTTGCAACACGTTTTGCGATAGAAGGCGGCATCGAAGCGCAGGAAGCTTATAACATCAGTGACAGCTTCATTCAGCGTATGGACAGACTCGATACCGTCGAAGACATATATGAACTACAGACTGAAATGATAAAGAGTTTTACAACAAAGGTAAAAAAGTGCAAGTCCAAAAAGAATCAGTCTGAAAACTCAGATGTAAGCAGACAGGTTTGGGAAGCCATGGA
>JAFPVA010000151.1 GCA_017413105.1 Butyrivibrio sp.
CAATAGGCCGCGAAGCGGCCGCAGATTTTGGAGGGTTTGTCAACCCCTATTTTTAAAATTTTATGGTAAATTGGGGGGATTTGGAAAAAAGAAAAAAAGAAAAAGCCCTTGGAATCTGGGCTAGAGATTCCGAGAGCCTATAACCAGATTGGGGGGGAAAGAATATGATCAGAAAAGCTTTTAAGATGAAACTATATCCGGGAATGGAACAGGAGTATGAAAAGAGGCACAATGAGCTTTGGCCGGAGATGAAGGAGATGCTTCATGAGTACGGCGGACATAACTATACTATTTTCCTGGATAAAGAGACACTTGTCCTTTACGGCTATATCGAGGTAGAGGATGAAGAGCGCTTTGCAAAAAGTGCTGATACAGCCATTAACCGTAAATGGTGGGATTACATGGCTGATATCATGGAGACAAATCCGGACAATAGTCCTGTTTCAGTTGATCTCTATCCGGTATTTCATTTGGACTGATAATTAAAGGAGAAAAAATTGAACGTACACTTAACCAGGCTGATAGTGCTTGTGGTTCTGGTGCTCTTATCCTCGTTTTTTTCATCTGCCGAGACGGCATTTATGACTGTAAATAAAGTCAGAATGAAGGCTCTTTCCGATGAAGGAAACAAGAGGGCTGCACTGGTCCTTAATATTTTAGAGGACACTCAGAAGATGCTATCAGCGATCCTAATCGGAAACAATATTGTTAACCTTAGCGCATCTGCTCTCATGACAGTGTTTGTGACTGATCTTTTTGGGAGTTTTGCGGTAGGAATCGGAACAGGAGTGCTTACTCTTGTTGTACTTATTGCAGGAGAAATCATCCCCAAGACCATAGCTACAGCCTATGCCGAGAGTATATCCCTCGGATACGCCAGGATCATCACTTTTACAATTGCGGTGGTTACGCCCATAAGCTTTGTCATAAACGGTATTTCATCCGCTCTTCTTAAGCTCTTCAGGATAGATATTTCGAACAGACAGGCTATGACCGAGAATGAGCTCAAGACCTATGTGGATGTAAGCCATGAGGACGGAGTAATTGAGAGCGGTGAGAAGGAAATCATATACAATGTATTTGATTTTTCAGATGCTGTGGCAAAAGATATAATGATTCCCAGGATCGATATGAGCTGCGTAAGCTCAGATGCTGATTACAGTGAAGTTATGAAAGTTTTTAAGGAAGATATGTACACGCGAATTCCTGTCTTTGAAGGCGGAGAACAGGACAACATAATCGGCCTTATCAACGTAAAGGATCTTATTTTATTAGAAGATAAAGAAAACTTCAAAGTAGGGGATCACTTAAGAAAGGCCTATTATACCTACGAGTATAAGAAGACCGCTGATCTGCTCATGGAGATGAGGCAAAAGAGCCATAACGTTGCTTTTGTTCTTTCTGAGTACGGTACCTGTGTCGGAATGATTACCTTAGAGGATCTTCTTGAAGAAATTGTGGGTGAGATCAGAGATGAGTATGACTCGGATGAAGCGGAGCTTATAAGGAACATTGGTGGTAACAGGTATCTGGTTGAGGGTAACATGAAGCTTAATGATATCAATGATGCCCTTGGAACAAGCCTTGACTCAGAGGACTATGATTCTATTGGCGGACTTATGATAGAAAATCTGGACAGGCTTCCCAGATATGGCGAGACAGTTACTCTTGATAACGGCACCACACTTACTGCAAGGGGCATAAAGCGCAACAGGATTACCAAGGTTCTTATGTGTGTCAGTGAAGAAGATCAAAAGCACATGGAAGAAGCTATAGCGG
>JAFPVA010000152.1 GCA_017413105.1 Butyrivibrio sp.
AAAGAGGCAGTGGAAGCTGCTAAGGACTTAAATGAGCTGGTAGTGAAAAATGACTATCATCTTAATACAGGCTTCCTTTCAACGCCTTTCCTGTGCAGCGTGCTTGCAGATTACGGTTATGTGGATACTGCATACAGACTGCTGTTGCAAAAAAGCTATCCTTCGTGGCTCTATGCGGTGGAGAAAGGTGCTACCACTATCTGGGAGACGTGGGATGGTATCAGGGAAGACGGCACAGTCCACGATTCACTGAACCACTACTCCTATGGAGCTGTTTCCGGATGGCTCCTATCAGGCGTTCTGGGAATCAGGTACGATTTTGACAGAGTTCTGATAAAGCCGCTACCGGATAAGAAACTAAAATATGCCAAGGGATACTATGATTCGCCGAGAGGGCGCATAGTTTCCGAATGGAAATATATTGAAGAGACGGATTCTTTTACCTTCCATTTTGAGATTCCGGAAGGTATGGACGCAGAACTTGAGCTCCCCGGGAAGGAAAAGAGACTTATCACCGGCGGCAGCTGCGACATGGCAATAAAAAACACAAAGTGATTTAGGAGGATCAAAGATGAACAGATTTGAGAACGGATTTATGCTTGGAGCATCAACAGCAGCTCACCAGGTTGAAGGAAATAATACCAACTCGGATTACTGGGTAATGGAGAATATGGAGCATTCCCAATTTGTGGAGCCCTCACTTGACGCTGTCGACCACTATAACAGATATGAGGAAGACATCAAAATGCTGGCAGATGCGGGCCTTAACACCTACAGATTTTCTGTTGAGTGGGCACGCATCGAGCCTGAGCAGGGCAGATTTGACGAAAAAGAGATCGAGCACTACAGGAAGATGATCAGATGCTGCAGGGACAACGGCGTTGAGCCTGTTATTACCCTGATGCACTTCACCTCACCTGTTTGGCTTATAAAGCAGGGCGGCTGGGACAACGAGCAGGTGGTAGAGCTTTTTGCCAACTATGCAAGGTATGTAACAGAGCAGCTTGGAAGCGAGATTAAATATATCTGCACCATCAATGAAGCAAATATGAGATTGCAGATCGGAGCCCTCATGGAGAGATTTAAGAAGCAGATGATGGTAAAAATGGCAGATGCATCCAAAAACGGTGGTGATTCCATGGAGGGGCAGGTTCAGGTCGGCCTTAATCTCTCTGACCCAATGGAGAAAATGAAGCTGGCAGCTATGGAGAACGCCAAAGTATTCGGTGATCCTCAGCCCCATACCTTTGTCTCCGCAACTGATGCTAACGGTGATATGATAGTGATAAAGGCACATCAGGCTGCAAAAGCGGCGATAAAGGAAGTAAATCCTGATATTAAGGTTGGCATCACACTTTCCCTTCACGACTGTCAGTACATTGAAGGCGGCAGGGAGCGCGCCGACAGTGACTGGAACGAGGAGTTCAGCCATTACGTTCCTTATATCAAGGATGACGATTTCTTTGGACTTCAGAACTATACCAGAACCACATACGGCCCAGACGGGATCGTGCCTGTTCCTGAGGGAACTCCAATGACACAGATGGATTATGAAGTATATCCTGAGGCCCTTGAGCATGTAATAAGACGCGTACATGAAGAGATGCCGGAAGCGCCGATCCTGGTTACCGAGAACGGAATTGCAACATCAGATGATACTCAGAGAGTTAAGTTTATCGACATGGCAATTGAGGGCGTTCAGAGCTGTATCAGAGATGGCATTCCTGTTATCGGCTACTGCCACTGGTCACTTATCGATAATTTTGAGTGGCAGAAAGGCTATGCGCTGACCTTTGGCCTTTGCGCAGTTGACAGAAAGACACAGATAAGGGCACCAAAGCCCAGTTTGAAGCATCTTGGAGGCTATTTGAAATAATGACAGGCAGAATACTTACAGGCGTACAGCAGATAATGATAGGAAGCAGATGCGGCAGCTATGAAAGTGCCCTGCGCACGCTTGAGAGCATCAAGAGTGCAGGGTATGACGGCATTGAGCTCAATGAATTCATGATAAGGCCAACACCTTTTATTGTGAGACTGCTTACGAAATTTGCCGGCATGCCCACGGGAAACAGCGGAAAGCTCGACTGGAAGAAGCTGATCTCAGAGAGCGGCCTGAAAGTCATAAGCCTCCACAGCTATCTGAATAGCATTGAAGAAAACCCCGAGGCTGCTGCGAAAGAAGCCTTGAGCTTTGGAACGGACACCGTTGTCATAACCGGTATGTACAGGTTTGATTACGGGAATTTCGCTGAGGTAAAAAAACTGGCTGTGCGCCTGAACATGGCCGGAAAAGCTCTTTTGCCCTATGGAGTGAAACTTCTTTATCACAATCACAACGTAGAGCTGCAGAGGGTCTCAGAAGAAAAGACCGCCTATGATCTGATCGTAGAAAACACAGATCCGCAGTATGTCAACTTCGAGCTTGATACATACTGGATGGCAGATGGAGGTGCCGATGTCACAGCCCTTGTAAACAAACTGTCAGACAGGATGGTGATGTGGCACATAAATGACAGGGGCTGCAGGAAGAAGGGGCCTTTTATTACGCCTATACTTAAAGAGGACGCTGCGGAACTCGGCACAGGAAATATGCCCCTCGATGCTATTTTGGAGACCGTAAAGGCCAATACCGGGGTAGAAGCGATCGTTCTTGAAACTCACAAAAACTGGATCGATAATGATCCTATAAAGAGCCTTACGGTAAGTGCAGAGTGGTTTAGAAAAAACCGATGATCCGGACCGTTACTTCGAAGCAAAATATGGATTCGAAGGAATAGGGTGCCTCTTTTGAACTTGCAGTGGACGGCCTTATCTGCGGCATTGTTTACGTAAAAGACATTATGGACTCCGGGACCATCAAATGGGAGCTTCCCAAGGGGAAAAGGACATTGCTAAGGAATTTGTTCCCTATCATGATATATTGCATTCGTGTTCCTGCATGAACAGTTTACAGTAAAATCAATCTTAGGGTGTATCTTGATTGGAGTCGGAACATTGCTGATGGTAGTATAATATTTCAGGATAATCCAAAAAACTACAAATCGGTTTTTCTGGTTAAAACAGGAGGCGCCTCATGAAATTAAATCGCATTCATCATATTGCGGTGATTTGTTCCGACAAAGACACTGCTCTGAACTTTTACCATAATAAGCTTGGCTTTCGAATTCTGCGAGAGAACTATAGACCGGAACGGGATGATTGGAAGATTGACCTTAAGCTCGATGACAGCGAAATTGAACTTTTTATTATGAAGGATCATCCACTCCGTCCTTCTCCCGAAGCTTACGGATTGCGTCATCTTGCTTTCCGTGTAGATAGTGTAGATGAGACCGTCGCAGAATTGGAGTCTATGGGTATCCCTTGTGAACCGATACGACGGGATGCTTTCACGGGTGAAAAAATGACGTTTTTCCGTGACCCGGACGGGCTTCCTTTGGAAATACATGAGTAAACTACTTGTGACAAATGAGATTGGTCTGGCTGAAGTGTTAGCAAGTTCTCCCGGAAAACAATGCAGAACGACAAATCGGGATTTGAAGAGGTGAAGCCATGGCATGGAAATGTCCGAAATGCGGCAGAGAGTTCAGCAGACAAAACCAGGATCATTACTGTGTGAAACCGCAGAATATTGATGAATACATTGCTGCCCAGGATGAGAAATATAAGCCCAGATTAATGGAAATCCGGGAGATCCTTCGTGATGCACTGCCGGACGCGGAGGAACGGATCTCCTGGTCGATGCCCACTTATTGGAAAGGTCGTAATATCATTCATTTCGCAGCATCAAAGAAACATCTGGGCATTTATCCCGGTGATGAGGCTACAGCTGTATTTACGGAGGAACTCTCCGATTATGACGTAAGCAAGGGCACGATACGGATCCCCTATGATCAGCCTTTACCGGAAGCACTGATCATAAGGATCGCAAAATGGTGCTTTGAGAACTATTCCAAATAAGGTGTAAAGATGGTATGAAGAACGCAATAGAGTTCCGTTGTATTCGGGAAAACGAACTCGGCCTTGGAACAGTTATAACTATTTTGCTTAATATCAGATTCTGGAGAAGATAATCACAACAATACACGATTTTGAAGTCATCTAGCGGATAAAACTGTCAGATGACTTTTTTTATTTTTTGAAAACGGATATAGTAGAAGAAAAATATCTGAAAAGTGTTGGAGGCGTAATGGTGCATAGAATTGAAACTGAAAGACTCATTCTAAGGACAGTTACAGTAGATGATGCAGAAGCCATCTTTAAATGGGCATCTGATCCGGATGTGAACAAATTTATGATTTATCCTCTTCACAAGGATATAGAGGTTACTAAAGAATGGCTTAAATCGCGTGATATTGATGGTAACGATGAATTTGATCTTGGGTTTGTTTTGAAAGAAACAGGAGAATTGATAGGGCAGGGTGGAGTCTTCTACAAGGAAGATATAGATGCCTGGTCTATCGGTTATAACCTTAGTTAAATCTGCCTTGGAAGTTTTAATATATTATTACTTATTGGCGCATGGAATTTTCAAAAAAGCTAATTTTTTTGTCAAATCTGACTATTACGTGAGTTCAAAAAAATCTGTATCATAACCGAGTAATTGAATGCCGCCCGGTGGGCAGGCGATTTATGAATACTGGGTTGTAACCGAACACGTGTAAGTGAAGACTCGCTTACCGTGTTCTTTTTTTACGGATTTTAAGGAGGTAAAAAATGAATCAGAACACAAATAACTATCTAGCAGAAGAGAGGATAGGAAAGCTTCTTCTCAAGTTTTCGATTCCCTGCATTATGTCGCTGCTTGTATCGTCACTTTATAACATAGTGGACCAGATTTTCATTGGAAGAGGCGTAGGATATCTTGGAAATGGTGCAACAAATGTTGTTTTTCCAATCACAGTTATATCACTTGCGATTGCTCTGATGCTTGGGGATGGCGCTGCTGCATATCTTAGTCTTTGTCAGGGTAAAAAAGATGTGAAGTCCGGAAATAAGAGCATGGGCAATGTTGTAATGCTTCTTGTGGCATTCGGAGTTATAATGGCAGTTCTTTTTGCTGTATTTAAGTCACAGATCCTTACAGCGTTTGGAGCTACTGAGAACAACCTTCCATATGCAAATGAGTACTTTGATTACATCATTTTGGGAATTCCTTTCTTTGTTGTCGGTAATGGCCTTAATTCCATTATCAGGGCTGATGGAAGCCCTAAATTTGCCATGATTACTACTCTTGCAGGATGTATCATCAATGTGATTCTTGACCCTGTTGCAATTTTCGCCCTTCATATGGGAATGAAGGGAGCTGCTATCGCGACTATAGCAGGTCAGATTGTTACAGCAATCTGCGGAATTGTGTACATTCTCTTCAGGGCAAAGACCTTTAAGCTCACTTTAAAAAACATGACTCCTGATATGGTCGTAATAGGTAAGTTTGTCCCTCTTGGAATAAGCAGTTTCTTAACACAACTCTCTATTGTGGTAATCATGGGTGTAATGAACAATGTTCTTGTTAAATATGGAGCAATGAGTAAGTATGGCGCTGATATCCCACTTACAGTAGTAGGAATTGTTATGAAGGTATTCCAGATAGTAGTATCGGTATGTATCGGAATTGCCGCAGGTTCTCAGCCTATCGTCGGCTACAACTATGGAGCAGGAGAATACAGAAGGGTAAAAGAGCTGTTTACAACAATCATCAAAGCTGAAGCAATTGTAGGGCTGGTTTCAGTGCTTTTATTTGAGCTTTTCCCTCTTCAGATTACATCAATATTTGGAAGTGAGGACGGTCTTTATAATGAATTTGCGGTTCTTTCATTCAGGATTTTCCTTTCAATGATCATTCTGACATGTATTCAGAAGTCTACGAGTGTTTTCCTTCAGTCTCTTGGAAAGCCAGTAATGGCTATGGGACTATCATTACTCAGGGACTTTGTATTAAGTGTTCCGCTTGCCATTTTTCTTCCTATGTTCTTTGGCGTTGAAGGAGCTCTTTTATCAGCTCCTGTAGCGGACATAGTAACTACAGTAGCTGTTGTTCTGATGTCCATAAATGTTGTAAAAGAGCTTGACTCCAAAATCAACAGCGATGAAGATGACGCTAAAGAAG
>JAFPVA010000153.1 GCA_017413105.1 Butyrivibrio sp.
AGCGCATTCCTTCGACGAAGTCGATATGGAATGAATGCGCGAATTCGTTACTGGAGCGAGCTGCAAGCGAGTGAACAGAAACGAAAACTTTTTTCACAGGAGCAAAAAAATGGCAAGAAAGAAAATTGGCGAGCTCTTAATTGAGAAGGGATTCATTACAGAAAATGAGCTGAAATTTGCGCTTGATATGCAAAAGCAGACTCATGAAAAGCTGGGAGAGGTTTTTGTTAATAACAGCATAATATCACAGGAGGAGCTGTCCCAGACCCTTGGCGCACAGCTTGGAGTTGAATATGTGGATCTTTCAAGGATCACCATAGAGGAGGAAGTCTACGGGCTTGTAAGGAGAAACATTGCAAAGCAGAACCGCCTCGTTCCTGTAAGAAAGCAGCAGGATACCTTATATGTTGCGATGGAAGATCCCCTTAACTATCTTGCCCTTGATGAGGTGCGAAAAGCCACCAATATGAAGGTTGCGCCCCTCATTGCAACGCCGGCAGCCATAGAGAGGGCAATTAATACTATCTATGGAAACGAAAATGCCAACAAGGCGATTGCCGACTACAAGAAAGAGGCAGGAGCTGAGGAAAAAAAGCCTGTGCCGGGAATGGAAAGCAAGGTCAGCGACTTTGTCATAACTTCCGACGCTTTAACAGGGGAGGCAGATACCGCCCCTACTATCCGACTGGTCAACTCCATTATAGAAAGAGCTGTCCTTGAGAGAGCATCAGATATCCACTTCGAGCCCAGAGAGCACGAAATGGAGGTCCGCATGCGTATTGACGGAATAATGAGGCCTATCCTCAATATTCCCAAGGATCTGACCCAGGCATCCATAGCCCGTATCAAGACCATGTCAGGAATGGACGTGGCGGAGAGAAGGATCCCACAGGATGGCCGCTTTGCCGTATCTGTCCTTGATAAAAACATTGACATGCGTGTTTCTACTCTTCCAATTGCCTGGGGAGAGAAGGTGGTATGCAGACTTTTGGATAAATCCAATACAGAGGTCAGCAAAGAAAGCCTTGGTCTAAGGGCCGATGATATAGAGAAGTATGAAAAGCTCATTCACTACAAAAATGGCGTAATGCTGCTGGTTGGACCTACCGGTTCCGGTAAGACCACCACCATGTACGCTATGTTAAACGAGCTGAATACAAGTGATGTAAACCTGGTTACATTGGAAGACCCTATAGAGTACAACATCGATGGAATCAACCAGGTTCAGATAAATACCAAGACCAATATGACCTTTGCAAATGGTTTAAGGGCCATCTTAAGACAGGACCCGGATATCGTATCTGTAGGTGAGATCCGTGATGGTGAGACGGCAGAGATCTGCATGAGAGCAGCGCTTACCGGTAAACTGGTAATGAGTACCATCCATACAAATGATGCTGCGGGAGCAATCGACAGACTTGTGGATATAGGAGTTGAGCCCTATCTTATATCTGCAACCCTCCGGGGAGTTATATCCCAGAGGCTTGTAAGAAGGATCTGTCCATACTGTGCAGAAGAATATGACCCCACAGAGTCAGAGCTTGGGGCACTGGGCATAAAGATCCAGCCTGGAGTAAGATTCAGAAGAGGCCGGGGATGCCAGCAGTGCTTTGATACAGGATACAGTGGGCGAATCGCTGTCTTTGAGATAATGATGATAACGCCTAAGATCCGAGACCTTATTTACAACAGGGCAGGAAGAACGGCCATTGAGGAAGAGCTTAAAAAGCCTGAAAACAACTTTGTTTCCTTAAGAGAATCAGCTATCAGGATGGTATTAGACGGTGTGACTACTGTCTCTGAAGTTTTCAGGATTACCAACGAAGAGGAATAAGGCCATGATGACAATAGATCAGATGGTAATAAAAGCCAAGGAAGACAACGCGTCGGATATTCACATTATATGCGGGCTTCCGCCTAAATACAGAAAGAGCGGAGAACTGGAAAACCTGGAAGATGCGCCCGTGACAAAGGAGGAATGCCTGGGAGTTGCAAGGCAGCTATCTCAGACTGAAGAGGCCTTTAACGAGCTCATGACCACAGGAGAGCTTGACGCAGCGGCATTTATAGCAGAAAGCAGATGCCGTATCCACCTCTTTAAACAGCAGGGAGTTCCGAGCCTTGCTCTCAGAATCCTTTCAGAAAAGATCCCGCAGCTGGATCAGCTGGGGCTCCCCCTTGGAGTTCTGGATCTTCCAAAGCTCCACAAGGGAATCGTACTTGTAACAGGTGAGACCGGTTCCGGTAAGTCCACTACTCTGGCTGCGATAATTGATAACATCAACCACAGCTACAAGAGACATATCGTAACTTTGGAAGACCCTGTAGAGTACGTGTACAAGCCGGATCTGTGTGCAATAAATCAGAGAGAAGTGGGAAGAGACACAGACAGCTTCGCATCGGGCCTCAGGGCATCCCTTCGTGAGGATCCCAACGTCATCCTGATCGGTGAGATGAGAGACAGGGACACAATAGAGACAGCCATCACCGCGGCAGAGACAGGACACCTTGTTTTCGGAACCCTGCATACCGGCAGCGCCTCCGATGCGGTTGACAGAATTGTCCAGGTCTTTCCCGAGGCGGCGCAGCAGCAGGTAAGACTTCAGCTGTCCATGGTACTTCAGGCAGTGCTTACCCAGCAGCTCATCCAGAAAAAAGGCGGAGGAAGGGCGCTGGCAGCGGAGTACATGATAGTTACGGACGCAATCCGAAACCTCATCCGTACCGGAAATACACCTCAGATAGCAAATGCCATTGCTACCAGTGCTGATATTGGCGGCCAGACCATGGACCAGGCAATCATAATGCTTGTAAAGAAGGGTCTTATAACAAGAGAAAACGCGCTCCACTACGCGGTAAATAAAGATTTTGTCAACAGAAATATGATGTGACTTAAAGATTTTTAGTACCAGGAGGGAGTATGAACAGCTACAAGTATACAGCGGTTTCCGCATCCGGCGAGCAGATCCAGGGAATGATTGAAGCAGTGGATCAGCTGGAGGCTACAGCCAGGATAAGACAACAGTATAACGTGGTTTTATCTATTGAAGAGATAAAGGGGCGGGGGATAGCCATGCCCGGGTTCCTGAACATGGACATTGGAGGACCAAGGCTTGACTCAAAGGCATTTACCCTTATGTGTAGCCAGTTTTCTACCATCCTTTCTGCCGGAATCCCAATTGCCAGGGCAGTTAAGCTCATTGGCGACAAGACAACCGATAAATATCTGAAAAAAATGCTCCAGAAAGTAGCGGAGGATGTGGAAGCAGGAAGAACCATCTCTGCATCCTTTGCGGAGCATGGAAAAGACATACTGCCGCCTACCTTCTGCGAGACCATAAAGGCAGGCGAAGAGGCAGGAGACCTGGCAGGATCATTTGAATCCTTCTACAGACACTTTGACAAGCAGACCAAGATGGGTGCAAAGGTCAGAAGCGCTATGATGTATCCCATGTTTGTTATCTTCATAGCCATAGTTGTAGTCATTGTTCTTATGGTAAAAGTGGTGCCGACCTTTACGGCAATATTTGAGGAGCAGGGAAGCAGCCTTCCGCTTCTTACGAGGATCCTTATAGGAATCTCGAATTTCTTTAGCAAAAACATTATCGCCATAGTGCTTGTTTTGGCGATACTGATTGTGGCCTTTTTCCTGTACAAGAGAAATCCAAAGGGTGCCATGAATCTGGCAAAACTTGAGCTAAAGCTCCCTGTTCTTGGGAACATTGCAGAGCTCAATGCAGCAAGTCTTTTTGCCAACACCCTGGCAACCATGATAGGTTCCGGACTTCCCATGACAAAGGCAGTTTCTATAACCGGTCAGGTTATGTCAAACGAAGTATTCAAGGAAAAGGTCCAGGGCATGGTTGGAAGAATAGAGGAAGGCAAGACCGTTGTCCAGTCCATGCGTGAAACAGAGGTTATGCCGGACATCCTTACAGACATGGTGGGTGTAGGAGAAGAAACGGGAGAGATGAAGCAGACTCTCGACGTTGTAGCCCAGTACTACGACAACGAGCTGGAGCAGGCGATAACAAGAGCCATAGCCATGCTTGAACCGGCTCTTTTGATATTTATTGCCATAGTAGCAGGTTTCATCGTAATAGCTATATATATGGCTATGTTCACCATGTACGAGGGAATGTGATGTATATATACTTTGGCGTTTGTGTCGTGGTACTAGGGCTGGTCTTTGGATCGTTCCTAAATTGCACAGCGATGCGACTTGTGAGGAAAGAAGATTTTGTAAGGGGAAGAAGCCATTGCCCGAAATGCGGGCATGAGCTTTCTGCATTAGAACTTATACCGGTTGTCAGCTACATAATTCAGGGAGGAAAATGCAGACACTGTAAGAGCAGAATTTCCCCAAGATATATTGCAGCAGAGCTGGTATTTGCGGTGCTCTCACTCCTGCTTTATATCAATCTTGTTCTTTTTGGAAATATATTTGAGCTTTCTGACCTATTAGTTTTTTTCAGGAACTGGGTGCTGACAGGATGTCTTTTTGTTGTGGCGCTGACAGATCTTGAGAACTTTGAAATATATGACGGAGTGCTTATCTTCGGGCTGATAACATTCCTGGTATTCGGAATCCTGCAGCTTGTATTTGGGATCACTGACTTGGTATCCCTTGGATGGTCTCTTCTTGCAGGACTGGTGACAGGGGCAGTAATGCTGGGAGCAAGCCTTATCATGGACAGGCTCCTTAAAAAGAACAGTCTGGGAGGCGGAGATATCAAGCTTTACGCACTGCTGGGACTGTACCTGGGCTTTTACGGAGCCTATGAACTGGTGCTTCTCTCCTGCATTTTAGGGCTTTTGTTTGTGGCAATAAGGAAGCTTGTTAAGCCGGAAGCCTCCAAGGAATTTCCGTTCGGACCGGCGATTGCTCTTTCCGGATATATACTTTTGTTTGCGGAAGAATTTATTACAGGATGGTATTTATCATTTTTTTAGCTTCTGTTTATTAAAGAAATATTATTTCATTGGGGAAAATATCCGAAATATACATAAAGGTATTAGAGGGTAAAATTATGGCCAAAAGCGAAGGAATTTTGGGTATCAGCGTAAACCATGGCAGGATTGCAATGACGATCCTGAAGGCAGGTCAGGTAAGCAGAACCCTGTGGGAGGAAGTGCCTGACAACATCGTTGACGGAAATAAAATTCTGTCGAGGAATCTTTTCGCGGGATTTTTGCAGGAAAAATTAAAAGAAAAAAAGATAAAGTGCAAAAAGGTCGCCTACACAATAGCTGATGAAGACATCTTTATAAAAAACATTACGATGCCGGTCATGACTGACGAGCAGCTTAAGTACAACGTCCCCTTTGAGTTCAATGATTACATCCAGGGGGAGATGAAGGACTATATATTCGATTTTATCAGGCGTGATCCCAAAGATGAACAAAACGGCAATCAGATAAGGCTCCTTGCCTATGCGGTTCCTGTAGAGACCATAACAGGACTTTCAGAGACACTTAAACTTGCGGGACTAAAGCTTGAGAAGGCTCTTCCCGAGACCATAGCCTACGAGGCGCTTTTAGAGACAGTAAAAAATCCTGAGGAAGAGAGGGTTGGAAAGTGCATCTTGGACATCGGCCGCAGATACATCAGGATGATGATATTCAAAGACGGCGAGTTCAGTCTTTCCCACCAGATTGATGCCGGTGAAGGGCTTGCGATAAATGCCATCGCCGATGAAATGGGCGTAGATACACATCTGGCAGCCACATATCTCTACTCCAACCATAATGATTGTAATAAACTTACACCGGTTGTCAACGCCTTTAAGGACATCTCGCTTGAGGTGTTAAAAGGTCTTAATTATTACGAGATGTCAGACATGACTTCAAAGCTTGGCGAAGTCATCCTCTGCGGAACCGGCGCCCTTACAGAGCCGCTGGTTGAGATACTTAAGGAAAGAATCGATAAGAACGTCTATACCATGGACGAATTCTTATCACAGTACAGCAGCGATAAAGAGATAAACGTAACCTACACCTCTGTGGGCATACTTCTTTCAGAGGCGGGCGGCATATCGGGCGATGGCAGCTCGGCTCAGGCAGACAGAAGGAAGAAGGTAAACTTTAAGGTTCTTATTCCTGCGATCGTACTGATCCTTTTAATTCTTGGAGCTATCGGGAAATTTGTCATATATGATCAGTTTTCAGAGCTGGCAAAAGAACTACAGACTTCAAACGAGCTGTACGCAAAGATCGAGGAAAAGAATGAGATCATCAGGCAGTCAGGAGAGATGGTTCGTGAGTACGCTCACTACACCTGGGACGGAATGACTTCTGAAGAGAGGGGCAGGGTAAAGAGAACAGAGACCGCAGCCCTTGTGGATTTCATAAGCTCACAGGGAATAAATGTTGAGTACTTCAGCCTGTCAGGAACAGTAATGACTATCAATCTGCACGCAAAAAGCCTTGAGAGTGTCAGCAAACTCCTTGAGACCATAGAAGAGCAGGAGATAGTCGAGAGCTCATCCGTAGTCTACGCTGCCACCAAGGATAAGGACGCCTTTGATGAAAATGCAAATAGGATCCAGGTTGATAATGGCGTTGAAGCGCAGATAAACATATATCTCACAAATTATGAGGAAGAGGAGAACCAACAATGAAAATTCTTACGAAGGATTTTTCTACAAGAGAAAAGATCTTTCTGGCATCTTTGTTAGTGATCATAATTGTTGCGGCATATTATCTCTTCGTTTACAGAACTGTTGAGGATCAGATAACTGCCCTAAGGTCGCAGAGAAGTGCCCTTGAGAATCAGCTTGCTATATCCACTGCCCAGGTTGAGCGTTTAAAGGTCATGTCTGAGCAGATGGGAAATGACACCCTGAGAAGTTATATGCCAAGCTACAACTCAAGTAAGAAGGAACTGGACTTCCTCAATGAAACTCTTGCTGGAACTGAGGATTATCTCATCAATTTCACGTACCTTACAAGGAACGGAGACCAGATAAACAGGGGATTTGGTCTGCAGTTTAATGCAAAGGATTATGCACAGGCAGAAAGCATTATCAAAGCCATCGAGGACAGCGAGATACGCTGCCTCATCGGAGACTACATGATCAAACCCATTGAAAAAGAAAAGCACCTCCTGTCGGGTAAGGTACAGGTATCCCTCAATGGAAGCTTTTATGAAACCATGTATGACGGAGTAGCAGACAAAGAGCTTCCGGAAGACGAGGGGGAGTAAAAACACTGCTATAGGTGGGGAAAAGTATGGGCAAAAGGGAGATAAAAATCACTATAAGACGACTTCTTGTAACAGTCGAGATCATAGCGCTATTTTTTGAACTTAGTATTTCACCGGGCTCTTACTATGCGACTGTTTATGCAAACGCCATGGAGGTTGAAAACACTATAGAATCTGTGCCGGAACCTTCACAACCGGCTCAGGCGGAAGAACCTTCCCAAAATCAGGAAGTTTCAAGTGAAGCACCATCCGGCGAAGAGCAGGCTCCTCCATCAGAGAGCGCGGGAGAAGGCGCAGCAGCAGAGGCAGCAGGGGATAGCACTTCCCAGGCACCACAGGATAATGGGACAAATCCGGCCTCCGGACAAGAGGGTCAGACGGATGCAGCTGCGGCAGGATCAAATGGTGAAGCAGGAAACAATGACGGCGCAGCGGCAGCAGCTACAGGCGATGCGGGAAAGACAGACGAATCTGAAACCGGAACCACAAATGAAGCTGGAAAGGCAGATGGCTCAGCAGCCGATGCTGCAGGCAATGCCGGTAAAACAGACGAAGCTACAGGCAATGTAACAACCGGACAGGAAGGAAAAGACCCTGCGGCAGCAGATGCCACAGGCGATGATAAGAACGCCGAAGGTAAAGAAGGCGAAGACAAAGAGGGTAAGGACAAGGACAAAGACGCCAAGGATAAAGAAGGCGAAGACAAGGATAAAGACAAAGACGCCGAGGACGAAGAAGGCGAAGACAAAGATAAAGAAGATAAGGAAAAAGAAGAGCTAGAAAAAGAAGAGAAAGAAAAGAAAGAGAAGGAAGAAAAAGAGAAGGAAGAGAAAGAAAAGCCTGAGCCCATGGAGGGCGAGCTTGTGGCAGAAGAAAGCTCATTAAAGCTTTCTTTTGACAAGGAAGCCGGTATTCCTGAGGGTTCTATTGTTGCGGTTTCTGAAATTTCTTCCGGTGATGAATATGATGGTCTCATAGGCACAGCCCTTGGCACAGCAGGACTTGCATCCGATCAGGTTGCAGGTCTTAAAGTGCTGGATATATCCATTATGAGCGGCGAAGAGAAGGTAGAGCCTTCAGGCAGTGTCTATGTGGAAATAAGCGCAGCGGATCTCTTTGGAGAAGGCAGGCTCTATTCAGATGATGAAGTAAAAGTCGTACATATCGATGGCGAAAACGCAGAAGTCCTTGAGTGCAGCGTAAATTCCGGAGAAGGAGACGCCTCCGGGAACGTAACAAAGAAGGCAGAGACTGTCGGCTTTAGCACTAATTATTTTTCAGCCTTTGCATTCATCCAGGTCATTAGCGGAAAGAGCGCCAGCGTAAATAACGGCTCCTATGAGATCACTGCAAATTATGATAATGTCTCTGGAATCCCTGCAGGAACTGAGTTTGTAGTAAATGAAATCGGGCAGGATAGCGACAGCATGGCGGGGTACCGGGATGGATGCGCTGCCCTCTTTGAAGGCTCGGATTATACATTAGAAGCCATAAGAGCATTTGACATAAGCTTTGTAGACAGAGAGTCGGGAGACCACTATCAGCCGGGAAAAGACATCTCTTTGTCCATAAGGCTTTTGGATAATGGCTTCATTGAAGGCGCAGAACCAAAGCTTATCAGATTTAACGGACAGGCTGAAGGCGTAGATGCAGGCTTTGAGGATCAGGGCGTGTCCTTTGGAACAAGCGCCCTTACAGTTTATGCCATCGCGCAGTTTAGCGTAAAGAGAACCCAGACTGCAGGTGATGGCAGTACATATCTGGTAACAGTAAACTACGACAGTGTTTCCGGAATACCGGAGAATGCTGTACTTTCTGTGACTGAAATTACTGAAAATTACGACAGTTATGCGGAAACATCTTCCGGAGAGCTTGGTGAAGCCCCTGAGAATCTGGAAGTTGTCAGGGCCTTTGATATCAGCTTCAGAAACCCTGAGACAGGAGAAGAATATCAGCCAACCAAGGGCGTTTCTGTATCCATTGACATATTTGATGAAGACCTTGAAGAACGAAGCGAAGACCTGGATATACTCCATATCCACGGCGATAATCAGGAGCAGGCTGAGGTTGTTGACAGCTCAGTAAATGACGGCGTTGTTGAGTTCGAGGCTGAAAGCTTTTCAGTATTCGTCGTTGTCAGAAAAGTTATCGAGCAGACCCTTACTGCATCAGATGGAAAAGAGTACCTTATCACAGTATCTTTTGACAGTACTGCAGGAATCCCGCAGAATGCTCAGCTTATAGTAAACGAGATCAAAAAGGGCGAAGAGCTCTACGAGCAGTATCTGACAGAAGGTCTTGAGACAATTGATGTATTAAAAGAAGAGGTTTACGTTGCCAAGGCCTTTGATATTACCTTAAAAGATCCTGAAACAGGCACAGAATATCAGCCAAATAAGGATGTCCACGTAAGTATCCAGCTTCTTTCTGACGAGCTTAAAGAAGAGAGTAGGACGGATGTTATTCACTTTGGCGATGAGACTACGGTCATGGAAACTGTAGTTGATGGGCAGACAATACAGTTCCAGACAGATGGTTTCTCAATCTATATTGTAATCAATCATGAAAGCGGAGAAGTAGTGGCTCCAAGAGTAGAGTTCCACTTTATAGACCGCTACACTGATGCACAGTATACAGCCGGGATAGATGTTACTCAGGCTACAACGTCAACTCCGTATAACTTTGTAAACACACATGGCGAGTATCAGACAACCCAGATCCTTGCTAACGGCGAATCACTTGAACTTATAAATGATCCGGCGAATGTGGAGATTGAAAGTATTGAAAAGTTCTTCTATGGCTGGTATGTAGTTGACATGAATTCAGATACCAGCGCTATCAATGCTGCTACGGGTAAATATGAAGGAGAGATTAATTTCAACTGGCCAGACAGCCCCAAGCAGGTTAAATTTGAACAGGCAATCGCTCTTACAATGCAGGATGGCAACGGCGATGGAATGCTCACTGTGGGAGATACACTGCAGTGGACAATAAATGGTACTACAGGTACAGGAACCATAGACAGATCAGGTACTGTACATGTTTATCTTGCGCCTCTTTATGAGGATTTCTATTTCATCAATTTCCATAACGAGCCTCGTGGCCTGGCGGCTGCAAACAGCAACCTGATGACCCGTAAGCTGGTTGTATTTGGTTCGGGCACAACGTCAAGTGTACGTATCGGTAATGTTATCTGCGAAAGCCCTGACCCGCAGCACAAGATCTTTGCCGGTTGGGAGAGCGACCTTAACGGTGACGGAAACTTCGAGGAAAGCGAATTTTTCCAGACTGTTCAGCATGTTCTTGACGCAGAGGGAAATATTACTAACGAGGAAATTAATAACACGGCTGCTAATAACGGATACTATATTGACGTTACCAAAAATCCCGGATCAGCGGCCGGATCCTGCATGGATCTTTATCCTGTGTTTGATGAGGCACGCTGGCTTTACTTTAACCGCGGAATAAGCGGAAATAACGCATCCTACGTTGGCGCTGCATATCGTCTGACCAATGACAACAGGTCAACAGATGATACCTTCTACTACTTTGATAACGTTTTCTTTACAGGAGATACAGAGACTCATCCTCATATCAGCAGACGTCCCGGATATGATTTTAAGGGATGGTACCTGTTTGCAAATATGGATCCGGTAACCGGAGAAATAACAAATCTGACAACACCTGAAGATGTTTCATACGAATACATAGACTCAAATGGTGATAAGCAGAACGGCGTGATCAACACAGCGGCAATCGAGCTTGTTGATGAAAATGGCGCTATCCAGAATGTAGGCACCTGGTATATTTCCACAACCGGAGCTTTGTCAAATACTCCATCAGCCGGAAGCAGCAAGTTCTTTGAGGTGGATGCAAGCGGGAATCTGCGCTTCTACAGGGCTCTGAACGAAATGACGCTGACCGCAAAATGGGTCGAGAAGATGGGTACCTACCGTGTTATCATTTGGAAACAGAAGGTAACCGATGATAAGTATGCAACGGCTAGTAATAAAGACTACGACTATGAGATTTTCTATACAAGTAATGAAGTAGATTGCAATCTGGTTCCAGATCTTACCGCTTTTTCCGGAAAATATGTGGATGAAAACGGCGTGACCCGGACTGTAACAAACAGGAATCTCCTTAACATAACAGGAACTACTGATAGTGGATTTATAGGTTTCCACTATGCCCGCAATGATGTTGGAACAAGGAAGCCTAATTCTGATGGAACAACTGTATATAATGTACGTTATGACCGCGATTTAAGAGCTATCAATTTCTACTATAACGTTAATAGTTTAGCAAATAGTTATCCTGCATACACTTATACTAAGACAACCGCTACTTCCGGCACTCAGTATGGGCTTGTAAATGACAGCTATATGGCGCTTACCTATGACAATACAACAGGAAAATGGATGGCTCCCGAGTATGCAGTTCAGTATCAGGTTGATAATACCAATGGAACTTACGGCCTTGTAGACGGGAATTACGTAGTACTTCAGCCTAAGTATGAGGATGTTACGAGATATATAAGAACGACTACTTTGACAGATGGTAACGAGTATCTGATTGTGTCCAGGAATAATGCCGGAAACGGATATGCTTTAGGACATAATGGGGGAACAGTTGTTAATGATGCCGTTACAGTAATCAATGATGCAGTAGTCGGACCATATATAGCAGAGAATGATGCAGACAGCACATCGGTATGGACATTGACGACGGTGTCCGGATGGGGAAGTACTTCCTATAAATTTGCAAATGGCGGCTACTATATACGCAGAAACAATAGAGCACTGCAGATTTCTACGTCTAATAGTGATAATGAATGGAGTTGGAGCTCAAATAACAATCGCTTAAGTATGGATGTTTCGTGGTCATTTGACAATGATTACCTCCGCTTCAATAACAACAATTGGCAGTTAAGTACTACTGCCAGCAGCGTTTACCTCTATACCAAGACTACAGATTCAGTTCAGACCGGATACACCTATAACAATAATGGAACTCCAGCTGATTATACAGGGGACCGCTATTCGAAAAACTATGCGCCAACCGGAAACTATTATGAGTATACAGAGACAAGGTATACCAGAAGTACTAATACTTTGGGTAATAACTGGCGTCTGATTACCTGGGTTGGATTGTATGGGCAGAACTTTGCCCAAAATGGCTACAGCTGGGATGATGTATCTGCTTATCAGTGGCGTGAAGGTACATCAGGTGATAGCGGCACCGTACAGACTTTCCTGGATGCATTTATTCAGGATGATAACCCCTATAACCTGGCCACAAGAAATGCCAGAGGAAATAGTATAATTTATCACTATCGCCAGCAGTTGGATGGAAAATACAGTATAACTGCCAGGGAAACAGCATATGGTTCAGGTGGTAACTTCAATGTTACTAATAAGTTTGATGGATTTACTCCTAAGTCATACAATACGGGAAACAACGGATTTAATGTTAATGGTGGAAACAATAATACAGAAGCTGGAAGTAGAATAAATAATCCTTCATATCCTCTTCATATTTATCATGAGCGTGATAAAGAGACCTTTGAATTTGATGTCAACTATCCTATAGATGCGTCTGTGACCTACTCAGGTGGCAAGAGCGAGAACCTATTGGTTCCGGGAGGCGTCTATTATGAGGAGTCTTTGGAGACTTATGGTTCGAGTACGAATGAAGGAATAACACATTGGTATTATGGAGTAGTTAACAGCAAAAATACAGCTGATCATGTTCTCAAAGCTCCCGACCACTATACCTTTGAGGGCTGGTACGAGGATAAGAGCTGTACCAAGCGGTTTAACTTCAGTTCAAATATGCCTGCGGCTAACAAGATTGTATACGCTAAATGGGAAGCTGAGAAATTTATTATCCGCATCGACCCTAATGGCGGAGAACTTGATCATGTTAATCATAACGGCTATGCGGGATTTGGAACAGGAAATGCAACGATTGACGGACAGAGTTACTCTTATAACTTCCCGGCAGTTAATTCCGTTTATACAAAATATCCACTTCCCGGAGCAGGTGCGTATAATTCAACGGCGCTTCAGACCTACATAAGGTCGAGCTACCAAACAACGCTGACGCTTTATGACCCGGCAAGACGCTTCGTAGCAATGACCGATCGTGTTGCTTCAGAATATATTGCTGCAGGAGGCACTGTTTATTACTACGTAAACTATCAGTGGAGCAGTAATGACGGAGCATCCGGTATTTATAACGATATGAGAAGCGCATTGTATCTCACAGAAGCTGAGATTGATGACTTCTACGAACTCTATAAGAATATAGTAATTTACTCTCTAAGAGAGAACACTGCCGCACTAAACCAGGGCATGGTCTTACTTGATAAAGATACCTGGAAGTCGGTTTATGTATCAAGTGAGAAGTACAGAGAAGTAAATTCAAACGAAGCATGGGTATTCCTTGGATGGTTCAAGACTCCGATCAATGAAGACGGTACACTGGGCACCGAGGAAAGCATGCCTTACAACGTCAATGACCCTGTCACAAGCAGTTTCAAGCTGACAGCTCACTGGCGTCTTGATGGTGGATATTCTATAGAGTATGTGCCTAAGTATGTCATGGAAGATGGCGCGCAGATTAACGGTACAATGGCATCCTGGCGCGACCCGGATCTTACAAATGCGACTTTGACCTATGCAGACGGGGCAGCGACTGAGATCTATAAGGCACCTACAGGACTTACCAAAAATGGTGAAACAATTGTAGATGACTCAGTTATTTTTAGAGGCTGGGCTCTTGTAAGCAGAACAGGTACAGCGCCCAATTATGTATATACACCACTCGAAACAGATGCTCAGGGAAAAATTAATACCTTTTATTTCCCAAGTGATGATTATGTGGTCAATGCTGCCAATGCCGGTACTGATAATACAATTTATCTGCAGGCAATTTATCAGTATAAAGATAGTTCGGACAGAAGACCTAAGGTTACAAACCTGACACTGGATGCAAACAGCGATGCCTATGTCAATACCACAAATAATGCTGCATTGCCAAATTGGAATTATCCGGGAACCCAGGCTATCAACACAACAACTAACCTGGATTATCAGGGACGCCCGAAGCAGATATTATTTGGTGATATTCAGTCAAGTGCTGCGGTTCATCTTTATAAGTATGCTACAGAACTTACACAGGGAGCAGATGGAACGGCGCTTTCAGATGCTCATCAGTTCTTTACCAATTCCAACGGCCATTTCCTTTTGGGATTTGACAACAATCCGGCTGAGGGAGATTATATAGCAACCTATCCTGCTGATAGTGTTATTGCCATTACAAGAGCAGATAATAAGACAATATATGCTGTCTGGGAGCCGATGGTCTATGTGAAATTTGTTAATAACACAGGAGTCACAGCCAATAATGTGACCTTCGGACTTCAGAGCGCAAATAATGAAACATTACAGGTTATCAATATCCGTGACGGCATGTATGATCGTCGTCCTCTTGCAAGCTATAATTCCATAACTCTGGCAAATGGCGAATCAATAACCCTGGCATTTCCAAGGGGAGCTGAGAAGACAATTACTATTTCAGGAACAAATACACTGGGAGTAGGTAAAAAGCTTCTCTGGAACAGCTCCATTGACCTGGTGGAGAATGGAAATACTACAAGTTATACAACAGTTGGCAGTACAGCCGGCTATGTTGACTATAGTCATACTGCATCCGGAAGTACACACAGCCACAGATTAGTCAGCGGCGAGGTCAACAATACTAAACCATTCTCTTTTAACGAAGACATGATTGTCAACGAGAAACCGCTGACAGTTACCTTTACCTCTGCCAATAATGACTATGCACTCCTTCTTGATGATAATTATACAGGCGGAGGCATACAGGAATATGACTATGCATTAGAGGATATTCAGCCTGATGAAAACAATGTTCCTAAGTCTCAGTACCTGCCTGCTACAAGTACAAGGCTTGGATTCTCCTTCGTAGGATGGGCGTTTAGTCCCACAGCTACAGAGCCGGACTTTTCAGCAGAATCACCGGCAACTAGTCCATGGACGATTCCTGACCTTAACAAGGACGATGGGTTCTTTTCTGTGGTAACTGACATAGACGGTGTTCTTACCAGAACCCTCTACGCCGTATGGGAAGCCAGAACAGATAAGATATATGTGTATAAAGAAGTTCCGGCGCCCGGAAGTCAGAAACAGGCATTTACGTTTAATGTGTCAATTACCGGTACATATAGGTACGGTTCTGGTGGCGGAACATCTGTATCGATCGATGAATCACATAGCTTTAAACTGGTTCATGGAGAGTATTTAAGGATTACAAGTACAAACCATAATCCAACTTCGGGAAATAATCAGACGGCATTTGTACAGTCAGAAGTTGAAGTATTCTATCCTGTAACCAATACTGATGGGACAACTTCTGATGTGAAAGACAATAGCAGGTCTTATACTATTCGCTGGCAGAAAACCGGTCTTACAGGATATAGTACGAATAAATTTGATTCACTAACGATCAAAGTTACCGAACCGGCTACAACCTACTATGACACAAGCGTGACTATATCTTCAGAGCTACATGATAAAGAGATATCAGTTGGAGGTAATACGTATAACATAGCAGAGTTACCGAAGACGGTTGTGACTAACACTGCTTCTTGGACAAATACAGATGCCGGCGGAACGCTTGTTTTTGAAAATCAGAGACAGACCTATGATGTGAAGGTTACTAAGACGCTTGAAAGTAATACCACCGCCCAGTCGATATTTAACTATAGCGCATCATACAGGGATTCCTACGTGAACCTGGAAGGGGCCACTGTTACGACTACCCATAATCTGGACCCGTTTACCGTAACAAGCGGCAGTTTCAAAACACTTGAAGACCTCCCTGCAGGTGTTGATCTGACAATTACTGAGGCGACAGATACTGACGATAACTATAAGACCTATTGCAAGGTGGATAACGGATCGGAGACAGAAGGTAAGACATGCAGTACCTTTACTGTAGGAGATGATCCAAAAGACAGTGTAAACAAGATTCATGAAGTGGCTTATCGAAATGTGCTGAAATCATATCGTGTAGTCTTTAAGCTGGTTGACCAGAACGGAAATCCGACTGTCAATGGTATGTTCGCACTGTCTTCCGAGTATGGATCTTTGGGTTCTGACCTGTATGCAAGTTCAACAGGCTCAAATCCCGGCGTCTTCTATACCAGCAACAAGTTCTGGGCCGGAACCTACAAGCTATCCCAGAGCAGTGCTTCGCCGAAGTATTTAAAGCTAAACGGACAGGTGACTCTAAAGGTTACAGGCAGAGACGGCATAACCTGTGAAGATGAGAATGTAACGATTACGGGAAATGCAACAAATGGCTATGTGATTACTGTCAGAAACTGGAAGACTGTAGATATTACGCTTAAGTCAGGGCTCCTGGATCCCATGGTGGATCAGCGTACATTCATCTATTCCGGAACCTACAAGCTTGAGGGTAAGACCTATGACCTTAACAGGAATCTTCTGTCAACTGGGGCTTCTCCTGCTACTATAAGTCTTACAGCATACAGTACAAATGATGGATCTGTAAGTTCGACACAGCTTCCTAAGGTATTTGCTATCCCTGTGGGCGCAACTGAACTTACCATCAGGGAAGATGTTACTCAGATAACTGTAGCACCGGATACTATCGGAACTACTTACGATACTACAGTTGAGCGCAATACTGAGGGAAGGACAGAGTCAAGCGTATATACCTATTCGGTTGCAATTGCAGATGGACATGATGGCGATGTCATAACCTTCTACAATAGTAAGAAAACTGTTGAAATTAAGGTTAAGAAGATTGTGGAAACCGATGATACAACAGGTATATTTGCCTTTACTGCGACACTTCTTAACGGTAATAACCCGATTAAGGGATATCCGATTTACGACAGAAATAATACGCCAACTAATCCTTTGGATGATGATACGACAAGTAATGATGGCGAATATGGATTTAACCTTATTAACGGAGGTATTATTCCACTCACTATTCCTGTGGGAGCAAAACTGACGATCAGGGAGACCGGAGTAAGTGGCCACTCAGATGGTAATGATTTAAGGCTCTTTGCCACAACTGTAAAGACCACGCTTACAGAGGGCGGAGCAGTATATGACGGCGATGGTAAAACAACTTATGACCAGGAAAACAGATTCTATACTCTTTTAACAGCGCCAAGCAGTAAACTTACCGTCACCGTAACAAATGGTCCAAGTGGTCAGGAAATCAAGTTCAAAAAGAGAGACGGCTTTGGAGAAATCGTGACAGGCGATGCGACTAACGGTCCGAAGTTCCGACTCTTTACAGATGCAGCCTGCGCTACAATATTTAAGCTGCCGGATAATACCTCAATTATCGGAGTTCCTGATGCAAACGGAGTAGTTCAGCTTAAATCTGATGCTGCAGCACCGGCAACGCCTACAGAGAAAGTGCCTTATGGTGTTTACTACATGAAGGAAGTTGCAGTTCCTGATAAGTATGATGACGAGGAGCTTAATACCTACGTGGTTCTCGTTGGACAGGATTATCTTATTCCTAATGGCCGGAAGGCTCCGGCAGGTCTCTGGTCAGGACTTCTGTCTGATATCAGTGCTACGGATATTTCTGCACAGACTGATAAATATGTGGAGTGGTTTGGCGCTGATTATGCAGGCTATGCAATCTTTATGATAGACAGTAAGACTAACAAGGCTGTCACAACACCTGATATCGCAAGCTACGGAATCCTGAACATCAGCAAAGCAAAGCGCAAGGTGATCTTAAAGAAGACTGATGGATCATATAGGATGCCAACCGGTGCCAAGTTCGAAATCCTGCGCTATGACTTAAGTCCCGTGGGAAGTATCCTGAACAAATCAGATGCATCTGCGGAGGAAGTAACGGAATTTGAATGTGGAAGCAATAACGTTTACTTCATTGATGACCTTCCATATGGAACCTATTACGTTCACGAGACTACTACTCCTGGTGGATATGGTTATCATACGTCATCAGATGGAACAAACTGGTTTAAACTGACAGTTGACAAAGACGGAGCTACCCCGGCATTTGGAGATCCTGAGCGGCTATCTGATCCGCCGGCAGCGCCTACACCGCCTGCAACACCGTAACAAAGAAGGAATAGACTATAGCAGCCGGTATTCAGCCATCGGCTGCGCACCCAGGTAAAAACTAATCCCCTGAAAGGAGCGATGTTTATGAAAAACAGAATAATGAATAAACTTCGCTCCAAGGCGGGGGCTTCCATCACTTTTGCGCTTCTTCTTTTCCTTGTGTGCGCGGTTCTGTGCTCTGTCATAGTGGCGGCAGCATCGGCAGCAGCAGGGCGGATGAGCAAGATTGTCCAGTCCGAAGAGACCTATTACGCAGTGACCAGCGCTGCGGAGATGATGAAAAAGATGTTAGATGGGAAGACGGTCTCAATTGTTAAGGTAACGAGGACAGAATACGATACCCCTTATACTAATGGAAATCCGGGGGCTGCGACCCAGGCAGCAGCACCAACTGAATACTACTATCTGATCGCTGACGAAAACCCAAGTGATGTTTTGGTGAATCATACTTTTAAGTCAGGTACATCAGATGACAGTTTCCTTGTTGACAGCGTAGTTATTGATACTATCCCCAAGGATGCAGCAAAGCACATAAAAGATGAGACTTCTCTAACCACAAGGGAGCTTAAGATTACTTCCAGCTACAACTTTAGTCCAAAGCCGGGATATGATGTCCTTGCAGTGACAGTTAATGAAAATCTGGATTATTCAGACGGTAAGATAAAACTTACTCTCTACAACACATATAAGAGCGATGGCTCTGTAAACACAGGAACCAGCGGTTACACCATGCTTTTAGAGTTTGGTGCCGACAAGATCATAACAAACAGCACCAGAACTGAGGAAATTTCATCAACCACTACAGGTAATAACACCTACACCATAAGAAGTGAGAAAACGGATATAGAAATAAAAAGTTATACCTGGCATCTTACAGCCGGAAGAGCATCTTTGTAAGGAGTCTGCATGATAAAAACAAAGCTTAGGAAAAAAATAAAAAGCCCCTCAGGCGAGTCTATCGCCGAGACTTTAGTGGCGCTCCTCATAGCGGCTCTGGCTCTTGTGATGCTGGCGGGAGCCATGACGGCGGCTTCGAATATGATAGCCGTAAGCAGGAAAAAAATGAATCAGTACTATGAGAACAGCAAAAGAGCTGACGGGGTTGTCATAATGAATTCTACCCCTGCGGAAAGTGAAAATGTAACTGCCGGAACAATTACCATCACTGATACAGCAGGACCTCTGACAGATACCTACAACGTGTATTTTTACAAAAATACCGGATTTAGTGAAACTCCTGTAGTTGCTTATAAACTGGTGGACTGATGAAGAAGATAAAAGAGCTTGTAAAGCAAAAACTAAATAGCAAAAAAGGCTTTACACTTGCAGAGGTACTCCTTGCAGTTCTTATACTTCTTATGGTTTCTGCGATTGTTGTGGCAGGAATTCCTGCGGCCAAAGATGCCTACGAGAAGGTGGTCCTGACCTCCAATGCAGAAGTTACCCTTTCAACCACAGTCAATACCCTGCGAAATGAGCTGGGAACAGCCAAAAACATTGAGACCAGCGGAAATGAGATTTCCTATATAAACCTCACAAGAGGTTCTGCTTCCAGGATTTATTTAAATGATGGAACAAATAACGGAGGCAGGCATGAGATCATGCTGGAGCGGTATTCAAGAAATGCATATTTAGAAAATAAGGGTTCGGATATTGTTCAGAGCGTTTCTCTGTCATCAACTCCGGCCGCAAAAGATATGAATCTTTATGTTACCTATGAATCAGTAAGTTATAATTCGGGAATTGTAACTTTTCACAATATATCAGTGGACAGTGACACGGGAAAAGTTGGACTGGCGACCCTTGATGATCTGCTGATCCGTGTGTTATCAGAGGGATAGGTATGAAGAAACTGAAAAACAAAAACGGTTTTACAATGGTAGAACTACTTCTTGTAGTTGCCATCATAGTTATTCTTTCCGCGGTGGCCTTTATTGCCGTGCACAGACACCAGAGAGCCTTGGGGCAGTTGGAGCGTGACGGCATTGCAAAGGAGATCTTTGTAGCTGCCCAGAATCATCTGACACTGGCCTATGGCGCCGGATATGCAGGAATAACCAAGTTTGGCACGAAGGAGTCCGGCTCAAACGAAATATATTATTTTACTATCAGCGAAAACTTTTCAGAGGATTCCATAGAGGGGCATATGCTTCCCTATGGCTCTATAAATGAAACTGTTCGTCTTGGTGGCAGCTATATTATCCGTTATCAGAAGGACACCGGGCTGGTCCTTGACGTATTCTACTGTACAAAAAACGGGTCCCCTTCAGAGTATAACCATGAGCTGTCATTGGGAGACTATAGCGAGTTATTTGACCACAGGGATATTACCGATTCGTCTGAAACCGCAAACTATAAGTCCTGGAGACGGAACTGGAATGGCGCAATTGTGGGTTGGTACGGCGGTATGGCAGCCGAGGTTCTGCCTACTATTGACCTTGTTGTTCCTGAAATAGAGATCCACAACGAAGAAATGCTGTATGTAAAGATTACAGATACAAACCACGGCGCAGCTCAGCTGAAGCTCATAATAACAGGAGTTGAGAGCGGGGCAAAAAAGGCCTTCGAAGTTATACCGCCTGACAACTTAAGGGTAAAGATGACCTCGGTTATTGATTATACTTACACCGTCACTCTTGATGATGTAACCAACAGCTTAAGGCACTTCTGCCTGATAACTCCGGATCAGGGAGCCTTTATCCCCGGGGAAGATATTGAAGTTCAGGCTGTAGCCTACAGCAATTCAGCTCTTTCCAATATTGCCTATAGCAGCAAAGGTGTGACAAACAGTCTTTTTGCCGGCATAAATGGAAGTGCGCTGGATTTAGATAACGATGGTACCCCGGAAATGGCAAAAAATACCATAGCCTACGTGGGAAATATACGCCATCTTGAGAACCTGGACAGAGTTATATCGGCCCTTGATCGTGGTGATACCGGCAATAAGCTCAACATTCAGCTGGCCCAGCAGACCACCAATATGGACTGGGTAGATTTTATAGGAAAGATTTATTCTTATGGGGGCCTCTCATCGGATCCATATATCACTGATTATTCAGGAAATCATACTGCAGAGGGGTACTACAAGCCTATAAGCCCTGATTACTCACTGATTTATGATGGGAAAAATCACAGGATCTCACAGATCAAGGTGACGGGAGAAAATGATGCGGGGCTCTTTGGCTCCATATCTACAGTATCCGCCATAAAGAATTTAGAGCTCCTTGATTTTGATATTACAGGTAACGTCTCAGCCGGTGCTCTTGCAGGAAAAACAAGCAGTTGCGTTGTGACCAATGTTCTTGCCTGGAACAGCACGAATTCAAGCGCTGTGAACATTACAGCACCGGATGCCGGAGGCCTCATAGGAGATATGACAGGAGGCTCATTAAATTACAGTGCTGCTGCAGTTATTGTAAGCGGCACCACAAATACCGGAGGTCTGGCAGGAAAATCAAGCGGTTCGATTTTATCCTGCTACAGCGGAGGCCATACAAAAGATGCCAATTATAAAGACTGGATCACAGCCGAAGGTAAATACGATGTGACAGGAGGCACAGCCGGAGGCCTCGTTGGCTCTTTTACCGGATCAGGAATTTCTGACAGTTATTCAACCTGCTCCGTATCGGGAACAACTGTCGGAGGATTTGCAGGAAGCGCAGCAGGGACCATCAGTAACTGCTATTCTACAGGAAAGGTTGATTCAGGCTATGCTTTCCTTGGAAGCGGCTCGGCAACCCTTACGGGCAATTATTACTTCAGCATAATAAATGAAGAGCTTATGCCCGATGATTCCATGGCGACTATTTTGCCGATGGCAGGGTATGACGCAGATACGCAGATGCCTGCAATCAAGCCTTTAGACCTTGATCTTACTACCTACAACAGCTTTGTGGGGGCAACGGATAACTGGAAATATGCTATAGCTTATGACCCTATGCTGGTGAGATATTTTAGAAAAAGTGAAGATGATATAGGAAAGTACTCGTTAAAGACAGTGGAGCAGCTAAATAGTGCACTGCCTTCGGGATATTCAGACTGGAGTGAGCTGTTTGTCTCCATGCACTACGGCGACTGGCCTGCACCGGAACTTTTAACAATAAACGAATAGACTTTGGAAAAAGAAATTACTGTTTTTTTCAAAATGGTAACATGAAGACATATATAGAAGGGGAGACTGACGTGGAAAACAATTACTTAAATGATGTTATTTCTTCATATTCCTTTGACTACAAGTATGCTGGATGGAACGAGATAAACGAGGACCTTCTTCAGGACGAGAATACGCCACCTGAAATCCTCGACAAGCTCTACGAGGACAATAAGACAAATCCCCGGATCCTGCGTGGTCTGTCGGCGCACCCAAGGGCATCGAAAGCTCTTTTAAAGGCTCTTTCCAATGATGTCAACGACGCCGTGCGCTGGGGCGTGGCAGACAACAGTGCGACGGATCCTGATATTCTGGAGGTTCTGTCAATCGACAATGTGCCCATCATCAGGTACCGCGTGGCAAAAAACAAACATACCCCGGTAAGGATCCTGGAAAAACTTGCATCTGACGAGAATACCATGATCCGGGAGGGCGTTGCATCAAATGAAAATGCTCCCACGGAGGTTTTAATGAAACTCTCCGGCGATCCCGATGATTCGGTAAGGCTTGCTGTGGCTGAGAATAAGGCGACCATGGCGGATATCCTTGAAAAGCTTGCTTCTGATCCAAAAGATGATGTGAGAACAGTTATCGCCGCAAGCCCGAATGTTGCGGGCTCCACCCTTATGACTTTGGCAAAAGACAGAGATATAGAGGTAAGGGAAAAGGTGGCAAGAAACAACAACACACCGATGGCTGCCTTTGAAGAACTTGCGGAGGATCCCGAGACGACCGTAAGAGAGGGCGTCGGCTGGAACAAGGTAACTCCTAATGAGTACCTTGAAAGACTTGCCCGTGACCGAAAGCAGTCCATCAGGACCTGTGTTGCCAAGAACCCCTGCGCTTCTGCGGATATACTTGAGCTCCTTTCCGCTGATGGGGATGCCTACGTAAGAAAGGCTGTGGCAAAGAACGAGACCACCTCGGAGGCACTTCTTACACGTCTCTCCAAGGATGAGGACTGGCGAGTCTGCGAGAGTGTCGCGGGAAATCCTAATGCTCCGGAAAATGTCCTGGAGTTTTTGGCCACCAATTCTGACACTTACCTTAGAAAAGCAGTTGCCAGCAACAAAGGAGCACCAACCCGGGTTCTTTTAAGCCTTTCCGATGACAGGGACTGGATGGTACGAGAAAACGTTGCTCGAAACCCCAACGCTCCTGTTGAAGCCCTCCTTAAGCTGGTGGACGATCCGGACTGGCGTGTGGCAAAGCTTGCCGTCAAAAACCCCAACATGAGCAGCGAAAACCTTAAAAATCTCGCCAATCACACAAATTACAGAATTCGATATAAAGTTCGCGTTGAGCTATTAAGAAATAAAGTATAAGTGCCGATATATAAAATGAAATAAAAATGCAGAGACTATCAGCCGCGGAAGTAATGCATTTCGAAACTTTATAACCACGCAATTAACGAAATCTAAAAGTTTTATTCACTGTTGAATGGATACCGCAATCGGGTTATAATACTATTAGAAACAAAATCTCATAGATATTTTAATTCGATAAAATATCTTTTCAAATATGAAAGGAGGACTTCTAAATGAAAAAACTTATGAGGAGAATGAGAGAAGAAAAAGGATTCACATTGGCTGAGTTGCTGATCGTTGTAGCTATCATCGCGGTGCTGGTAGCAATTGCGATTCCGATTTTCTCAGCACAGCTGGAGAAATCAAGAGAGGCAACGGATCTTGCTAATGTTCGTGCTGCTTATGCAACTCTTGCGGCAAGTTATATTACAGATGGCGCTTCTGGAAGTATTACAGTGTCAGCGCATCAGACACAGGCTAGTTGGCAAACATTAAGTCCCGTTAACGCAAGTTATCCTTTAGAGCAGATGGTAGATGGTTCCATTACTACTGTTAGCGTACCAGCTGTAGTCGGTGGTAATTATATCGTGATAATTGATAGTACCGGATCTGTGACTGTATCACAGTAAGGATGGTTTTGCGAGATAGGAGTGTTTAAAATCTGGTTTTAAGTTTCATTAGCGTGAGATATTATAAAGAGCCTGACCGAGTGTCAGGCTCTTTGTTTTACATTGCAGTAAATAGAGATTATACTAATAATATACGTTTTATTGACCGTAAGCAAACGATAAGGGGAATGGTATACATGCCGAAAACTCTGACACGAAAAAACTTATTACTCTATTCATTTTTACTTCCGCTTTTTTTGCTGCTGGCAGCATTTGGGGCTTTGAGGATAACTCCCTTTGGTGACAGGGGCCTTCTTTTTGGAGATGCAGCATCCTACATGATAAAGGAGCTTATGGCGATGCGCTGGCAGGTTCTAGGGGACAGGAGTATTTTATATTCCTTTTCCAACGGACTTGGGGGCAATAATATTGCATCACTAGCATATTATTTGTACCCATACAGCTGGTTTAATCTTCTCTCGGGATGGGATCACATAGAACTGTGCTTTGCTATTTCGGTGGTATTTGTAACTTCCCTGTATGGACTATCTATGATGCTACTTCTATGTGATATATGGGAGCCGCGCCCTTCTCATCTTATCTTTTCTACCTGCTATGCCCTTATGGGTTATAGCGTGGTATATAATTACTGCATTGTCTTTTTCAGCGGACCACTTTGCCTTCCCGTGATGGTTTTAGGGCTTAGGAAGATATTTCGCGGAGAATCGATGCTGCCGTATATGCTGTCAATAGCATATAGTACAGCATGTCATATCCAGATGGGGCTCATCATCTGCATTACCTCGGTTTTGTTTTTTGTAGTCAAATTAATAATAGATACTGATTTTGACAGAAAAAAAGTAATCTGTAGATATGTTCTTTCCTCCGGCATAGGAGGGCTTCTTACTGCTGTCTTCTGGCTGCCGGGACTACTTGGGATGATCGGTGGCCGCGCCAGCCAGAACAGGCTGTCAGATTTTACCTTTGATGAGAATTCGCCCATACTGTCTATGTTTTCGAGGCTCTTTTCCGGGGCAGCTTCAGCAGGCCAGATAATAAACGGGCTTCCGGCCATTTTCTGCGGAATACTTCCGGTGTTTCTTGTAATAGTGTATTTCCTTGATAAGGAGAATCCTAAAAAGTACAGGATCGCCTTTGGATGCATTCTTCTTAGCATTCTTTTGACCTTTTATATCAGATTTTTCTCAACAATCGTCCATGGGAGCCATACAAACTGGTTCAATTTCCGCAATTCCTTCGTATTTTCTTTTGTGCTTATAATAATAGCCGCCTGCGAATTCGAAAGAATTAATAAGGTAGATAAGAAGGTGTTGGGGACGGCGTTTCTTATCATGGCTGTGGCAACGGTTCTTATCTTTTCCCAAAGCTATGAATTTATAAGCGGCGGTAATGTTGTGCTTGATATTGCACTCCTATCTATTATGATGGCAGGTCTTTTTGTTTACAGAAAGAATCCTGAAAAGACAAGCATGACTACCCTTACTCTTCTTTTCCTTATCTGCACATGCCTGCAGCTTTATGTGAATTATTATGTTTCCATGCACCATATATATGAGGGAGACTGGAAGAGTGGTATAAAATCAGTTTCTGAGTACCAGAAGGGAATAAACCAAAAACTTCCGCTGGTTCAGGGAATTACAGTCGGTGATAAAGGGTTTTATAGGATGGAGGATGAGTTTTCTCTAACCGGCGATGCAATAGGAAATGATGCTGCGGTATTTAATTACAACGGCATGGGAGAATCCTCAAACCTTATCGTAAATAAGGAAATTGCCTTAAACGAAGCAAAGTTTGGAATGTCCTTTGCAAATGAGATGTGGTGCTCCTATGATTCCGGAATACCTGCATCCATGGAATCTCTTTTGGGATTCAAGTATATTATTTCCCCCAGGGACCTTGAAACGGAGAAGAATTATGATCTTCGCTTAAGGGGGCTTTATGCCGAAGAAGGGGATATTTATCAAAACCCCAATGCCCTCTCTATTGCTGTTGTGGCAAATAGGGGGATTGAAAATGTTGACATTTCAGATGTAAAGAATGTATTTCAGGTGCAGAATACTGTCTGGAATGCACTGACAGGCGAGGAGAGAGCACTGTTTACCGAGGAAGATGACATCAGGCTTTCGATGCACAATCCGACGGACGATATTTCTTTTGACAAAAATGAAATGCTGGATCTCCCTGATTTAAATATGAATAAGGAAGCAGAGGATTCATCAGAGAGCGAAAGCAGCGCGGACTCTGCAGTTAAAAAGGCCGGCGCAGAGCTTAGTCCTGAGGACTATCTGTACGGTTCATATATTGAGTATGAGTTTGTTGCAAAGAAGACAGGCCCTGTTTATCTGTATGACAGTGCGGCATTCGTGGAAGGCAGTGGAACAACAGAGGACGTGCTGCAGTATGTGGGATATTTTAGCGAAGGGGACAAGGTAGTAGGAAGGCTACTATTTGGATATACTATCACTTCTAATGTTTTCGTCTGCACAGGGCAGGGACTCCATATAGCCTATGCAGATCTGGATGCACTGGAGGAGTACGCAGGGCTCCTTAATTCCAGAGATGTTACTATCGAAAAGCTGGCTGATCATCATTTAAAAGGCACTGTGAACGCAGCAGAGAATCAGAGATTGTTCTTCACGATTCCTTTTGAAGAGGGATGGACTCTGTTTGTAGACGGGAAGGAAGCTGTGATTGATAAGACCTGTAATCTTTTCATGTCGACAGCCGTTGCTCCTGGAGCGCATACGTATGAGCTTAAGTTCTGGCCACGAGGGCTCACGATAGGAATTATAATCAGCACGATTGCTTTTGTGGCACTGATCATCTTATGTATATATGAAGGTGTGAACAGGAGAAAACAGGGATTATTATATAGTGATGTGGGAATCAGTTTGCAGAGAAAGGAATTACTTTTTTGAGTGGAACAGACGGAAAACAACTGCCTTCTTCAGAAAAGAAGCGTGAGATAAAGTTAAAGAACAGCCCTGTATCTGAGGCACTAAAGAAAGCTCCTGACGAGGCCATTGCAAGGGCAATTCACGATACGCTGTTAAAGCAAAGAGAAGGAAAATAGAACTTTCACAGGACATAGCAAGAGCCCATCCTTTCGGATAGGCTCTAAAGCATACATTCTATTCAATATTCTCTGGCAAAAAGTGTTTCTTTGGAAGCTGGTCTACTGTGAATCCATTTTGAATTATTACGAACCTGGATATCGTTTTCTCTTTCGCCCGTGAAAAGGCCTTCTCCGTCTAAAGCTTTTGCTAATTCTCTTGCTTTAAGAATTCTCATTCCCATCTGCATAGCTGTCATTGTTGTTTCCCTCCATACTTTTGAATTATTTTCCAAACAATGCTTTTTGGTATTCTCGTATTTCTTTTCGCTGCGGGCTTTTGCCCTCGCTATGGTTTTATATTACATCACTGTTTATCACAGAATTATCACACTAATATCCTTGCTGATTGTACGAAGATAGTAAGGATGATAATTGATGAAGTAGATACGGCATTTTGTGAAGCGAATTCGTTACTGGAGCGAGCTGCAAGCGAGTGAACAGTAACGACTTGAATATTAAAAAAGCCTTAAATCCCTGTAAACTTGGGGCTAATCAACTTCTTTTTTGATATAATCATTTTGTAAAATTGCGTTAAGTTTTTGTGGTTATATTAAGGAGGGTGAAGGAATGAAGGCTCGTAAACCCAGTACAATTTTGATGGCATTGATTCTTAGCTTTGCTATGTCCTTTGGTATGCCGTTGACGGCTCTAGCAGAGGAAGCGCCTGAGAATCTTGATCTCGATGCGCAAAATATAGATATTTCAGACGATGTAAACATAGAAGATGAAATTTCGAATGATGTCAGCACAGATGATGCTAATTCAAGTGATAATGCATTAAGCGATGCCAGCTTAAATGCTGATAATTCAAATGATGTTAGTTCGAACGAAGATAACGCAGATGATAATATCTCAACTGATGTTAACATCAATGATGAGAATACCTTAAGTGATGCTAACATAAAAGATGGTGAACAGAATTCTGCAAACACAGATGATGCTGATGACAATAGCACAACTGATGTTATCGTGAATGGTGATGCTAATCTGAGTTATACCGGTTCAGCCCAGACCTCTGCAGGAAATGATAACCCTCCCTCCGGTTCCGGTGAAGCGGGCAAGACAGAGATTGACCCCGAAAACATCGACGCGGAAAAATATTCTAACAAGGATGCTGATGAAGGGTACGACACTCTTTTATGCTGGGCTGCCACAGCAGCAAATATGCTATGGACCACAGAATACGCTCAGCACGCCATCAATCCTTTTACAAATGAATCTTTTCAAAATGAGGATGAAGTATTCGATTATTTCAGAAAGTGTTTTCAAGATAATAACGGATCTCCTGATGGCGCCATAACCTATTTTACCGAAGGAACCTACGAATTTACAGGGGATAAAGACTTTTCTCAGATCAGGGAAGATTCCCCGGGCGGCGCGCTTTTGCCAAATTCACTTGGCCCTGATTCCTTAAAGGTCGAGGAGGCTAAAGACGAATCTATTTTAGCTTTGATCGGTGATATGGTTGATAAGGCAGCAGGTGCTCTGCTTAAGTGGTGGACCGGCGTAAAGTTTGATGACGGCGCTCACTGGCTGACGGTTCAATCCCTGGAATGGTCGGATGAAAGTTATACCGGAATATGGCTTGCTGACTCTGACAGTGATCCTGCAACTGACGCAGGACTTGTAGGTAACACTCCTGAGGATAAAGCAGCTCTTGCAAAGGATAGGCCCAATGTTTACACGTATTTTCCTTTATCACTGGAGACAATAGATGGAGAAAAACTCTGGAGGGTAGTTGGCTATCCGACTGATGGCAATACACAGGCGATTATCACATTTATTTGCACCCTTAACAAATATGGCAGTTATGTCCCGGTTGTTCCCGTACCGGCTCCTGAACCTGAACCCGAAAGCAGTACTACGTATTATGAAGAGCCTCAAAGCGTGGAAGTACCTCAGAGTACAGAACAGGCTCCGGCACCTATGGAATATGAAGAGCAGATTAAAAGAGCAATAGCTTTATCAGGAGACCACGAAGCACTTATAAAGCTTACAAAAGAGATAATGCTTAATAATGGACGGAGAGTTCTTTCCCTCACAAACGGAGTATTTGATCGGGAGAAAGATGTTGAATTCCGCTTGTTTGTCCTTAATTCAGCAACCATCCTGAATAATGTATATCTGGATGGACAGCGTCTTGGCCTTAACCAGTATACTATCGTCAATAACCCTAACGGAACCTTTGAGATCGTACTTGGAAGTGAGCTGCTGAAGACACTTGAAAACGGTTATCATTCCTTCAAATTGGAACTCGTTTCAAATGAAATCAATACATTCATAGTTGTACAGTAAACCGGCTTTTATGGAGAAGAACGAAGTTGTTTAAAGAGTTCATTTTACAGAACTGGTCACTCTATCTGGTGCTTTTAGCATTTGTGATCATGCTTAAAATAACTATTTTCCTCGAACATGAGGTTATAAGAAGGATGTATGTTCTTATAGCTTTGATCTTTTTGCTGTCAATTAGTGTTTTTGTGGAATTCAGCCTTGAAAGCCGTGCTATTTACCCAAATATCAGGATTATACTGATGGCGATCAGGTACAGTGCAACGCCACTCATAATTGCTCAGATAATTTATACGCTGGTCATTAAAGAACATTGGACAATTTTTTTACCCTCAGTAATCCTTGTCATAATAGATTTTGTTTCCATAAAAACAGGTATCGTATTCTCCATTGCAGAAGATGGGTCTTTAAAAAGAGGATTACTGGGGTATCTGCCCTTTATAGTTGCCGGAATATACTGCCTTTTGCTCATCTATTTTCTTGTTAAGCGCAGTACCAAACTGATAACCGAGATAATTCCAATTGTTTTCCTGGCATTTTGTTTTTTGGGCGGTCTTATCCTTCCCTTTATCATTGGAAAAGAATATGCCCGGATTTTTTGCCCAACCATCGGCATTACAATGTTCGTATATTATGTTTTTTCGATTTTTTCTCTTACCAAAAAAGATGCCATGACGCAGCTTTTAAATCGACAGGCATACTACAATGACATTACCCAAAAACCGCAGGATATTTCTTCTGTTATAAGCCTTGATATGAATGGGTTAAAAACCATCAATGATACTTATGGTCATGCTGCCGGAGACAAAGCTATAAAAACTCTGGCAGAATGTGTTTTTCAAAGTCTAAAAAGCCGCCAACTCCCATACAGAATTGGCGGCGACGAATTTGCCATTTTATGCAGGCGCACATCACTGGAAGAAACCCGTGAAATTGCGGAAAAGATAAGAGATCTGGCGGAAGATTCCGGAATCAGCTGCTCTATCGGCTATTGCATAAGAGAAAGTTCCGGCATGTCTATTGGTGAAATGCTGGCTAAGGCCGATGAAATGATGTATGCAGAAAAGGCCAGGTACTATCAGACCCACAATAGGCGTAAAAGCAGATAAAGCGCTGAACTGCAGATTTAGCATTTGCCGTGATTATTTGCGTATGCAACTGTATCATAAATTATTATTGTGATATTATTATCCAGACCGGTGCAGCTGAAAATAATTAGTTAAAAATATCAAAATGAGCTATACTTTTTGAGGGGAAAATTTTTTGTTATTTAGGGGAACACATTGAAACATATTGTATATCGAATTGTGAGAAAACTGGCTTCAATCTTTATGCCGGTATTTCAGATAGAAGGAGCAGACAATCTTCCTGATGGTCCTGCTATAGTTGTGGGCAATCATTCTCAGGCTTATGGGCCTGTCGCCGCTGAATTATACTTCCCAAGAGAACATTATACCTGGTGCATTTCTGAAATGATGGAAAAAGAGTGTGTCGCAGATTATGCATACACAGATTTCTGGTCAAAAAAACCGGCTCTTATCAGGCCGTTTTTTCGTCTGTTCTCATATATGCTACCAACAGTCTCAGAGATTGTTTTTACAAATGCGGACACAATACCGGTATATCGTGACAAGCGGATTATGAAGACCTTTCAGCTCTCATGCGACAGTCTGAAAAGAGGTTCAGCAATCGTCATTTTCCCGGAAGAATACACAGAATACAATAACATTGTTCATAAATTCCAAAGGGGCTTTGTTTATGTAGCCAAGTATTACTACAGGCAAACGGGCAATTCTGTCCCCTTTGTTCCTATGTACGTTTGCCCGGAGCTTGGAAAGCTTGTGTTTGGAAAGCCGATCTGGTATGATCCCGGCTCTGCTTCCGGAGAAGAGTCCGAGAGAATATGCGCCTACCTTCAGGACAGCATCTCAGAGCTCGCCTACAATTTACCACGGCACCGTGTAGTACCTTACCCCAATATATCCAAAAAGAATTATCCACTTAACGAAAGAATGTAATGAAAAAACCTGTTGTTGATTATAGAAAACTTAGATTATCAAATATTACAAATAAGGAATACCGACATCTCCTGTTACTGATCGGGTGGCTGATCTATTTTTGCATGTACTTTGTAACTGAAAAGTTTATCCCCCCAGAGAAATGTCACGTTGTTCACAGCGTTGTAGATGATGTCATACCTTTCAATGAGTACTTCGTTTTGTTTTATGTTTCGTGGTACGTTTTCATGATATGGTCTCTGCTGTTTTTTGTCCTTTATGACATAGAGAGATTTGTTCGGGCACAAAAAATCATAATCGGAATGCAGATAATTGCCGTGATTACATACATAGTCTGGCCTTCTGTACAATACCTGAGGCCTGCTCATTTTGAGAACGCAAACTTCTGCACATGGCTCCTGGGAATAATCTATTCAGCGGATACCCCGACCGGTGTATGTCCTTCTCTTCATGTCGGATACACTCTTGCTGTACTTTCAGCCTGGCACACAGCCAAGGATCTGAGGTTTTGGAAAAAGATGCTCATCACAGCCTGGGCATTTATGATCTGTATTTCAGTGTGTTTTGTTAAACAGCATTCTTTTACCGATGTATGGGCTGCTTTTGTTTTATATCTTTTTCTTGAATTACTTTTATTTTGGAGGAACATTAAATTGGGCAATCGTAGATTAGGCGACAGACGCGATGGCGCATTGCTTCGTGATATAGATTCCATGCATTATATCATGCCTCTCATGTATCCAAACAGATGCGACAATGAGGCATATATGAAGTTGCCTGTAGATATTTCTTATACTGAAGAATATATCAAGGAATACAATAGCAAGCATCCTGATACCAGAATTTCCATCTTTGATATTGTTCTGGCAGCTGCGCTTAAAACAATAAAGCTCAGACCGCAGCTTAACCGCTTTATTGCCAATCAGACCATGTATCAGAGGAACTGCATCACAGCTGCCTTTACAGTAAAAAAAGACTTCCGCGATGATGGCGATGAGACGCTGGCAAGAATTGTTGCCGAAGACTCCGATACTCTTGAAGACATTTGCCAAAAAGTCAGAGAGCAGATTTCTCTTTGCAAAACACAGAATGACGAATCGACAGAGGCCATGAACTTCATTATGAAGCTTCCGGGTAAGCATATCATCGGTGCGATTGCCAGATTTCTTGACAAGCACGGCTGGATGCCGCAGTCAGTTATAGCTACCGACCCATATCAGTGCTCAGTTGTGCTCACCAATCTTGGATCTTTGGGAATGGATATAGGCTATCACCACCTGATGAACTGGGGCACCAATTCTATATTTATCATTGTCGGAACCAAGAAGTTCAAACCACATTTTGACCAGGATGGGAAGATAACTATGAAAAGAGAGATCGATCTTGCCTTCACCATTGATGAAAGAATTTCTGATGGCTTCTATTATGGTCGTTCACTCAGATTTATGAAATCACTTATCGAAAACCCAAGGCTTATGGAAGGCCCGCTTTCAGATGACTTAAACTAAAGAGAGGTGAGTTGGGAATGAATATTGAGGAATTAAGAAACGACATAGCAATAGAGCAGAAGAAAGGACTTCCTTTCATCCTGGCATCAGTGATTATTTGGACATTGATATTGATAGTTACATGCCTTACTTTACCACTAAGAACAAAGAATTTACTTGTGTTTTGCTGTTCTTGCCCATTGATGCCCTTGGCTATATTGGCCAGTAAAATTATAAAGGTGGATCTCTTTTCCAAAAAGAATCCGTTGGGGAATCTGGGATTATTATTTACTTTGAATCAGTTTCTATACATTCTGATCGTTATGTGGGTGTTCAGTGCTGTCCCTGAAAAAATGGTCATGGTATACGGCATGGTTTTTGGAGCACATCTTTTGCCATACTCATGGTTATACAAATCGGTGGCATACAGAGTAGTTGCTATATTTCTTCCAATAATGGCTCTCATTGTTGGACACATCTTTTCATCAAGTATTTTAGCGGGTATCTTTGTGGTAACAGAAATTATTTTTTCAATAGTTCTTGCTTTGGAAGTTAAGAAGATGGAGAGAGTATAGTTGGGTGGTCGCATCTTCCGTCTTTTTATCAATAGCTACTTTTGCTGTAATGTCTACGTTATAAGAATACGAGGACTAGAAATCCATTTTAAGTGGTGAATTTACGTCTCTATATCAGTTTTCTTCAAAAAAGATGCTGACATTTTTTTTGAAGACGTCTAAATATTCGATTTCATAGAAAAAGCAGTATGAAATCGATGTTTTTAAACTAATCCAGTTCCAAGCCTACTGCCAAAAATCTGAAAACTTGTTTTAAGACGTAAATTTGAAGGCAAATAAGTGGACTGCATCCAAATCTACATGATTCACTACAGCTCAAAATGCAAAAATGAAAATAAAGACGCCGCCTGAATTTTTTTAGGTATCCAAAATTTGATAATCTGAAAAAGAGACGCAAATTTAGGAATAAACTACTACCTATATAGTAGACAGTTTTATTTCAACTTTTAGCCCATTTTTTAGAATGATCAGCATGGGAAATAGATACTGCAAAAATAAGGGTACGTGTCCTTGACATGGGGGCGCTATAAAGGAGAGCTCGCCATGAGGGACAAGCCGAATTCAAATACAAATAACAATAACCCATCACGTATGTGACAGGCTATTCTCGCTGTAGATACCTCTTGATACCTCCGAGCTAGGCTTAAGCAGCTCCCAGTATCTTTTACATTCTTAATATCTGAAGATACATCTCTATGCTCCGATAAAGCATCGCTACCTTCGCTGGGATGATAATATGCTTGAGATTGTTAACGGCGGAACAAACGCTAAGATTGCTAATAATCTTCTTTTTTGCCAATCCACCGCGACAGTGCTCATTTTGCGTTACTGTCTTATGAACACTGCCGTAAACGGCGGATCTTAAAGGGATCTTTCCCTTATCTTACGATGCAGTTCATCGCATATCCTGTCAAGGGCCTTAAAGTCCATGGCACCTGCATAGTAGGATTCGGTATTATCGTGGATCTGTTTTGCTTCTTTTAATATTTCAATTGATGA
>JAFPVA010000154.1 GCA_017413105.1 Butyrivibrio sp.
GTGTAAGGACTTTGGTCTGGCCTTGAACATCGATGTTGCTTATGATCACATCGTTATCTTCAAGGTCCAGTAAATCTGTGATACTATTCATGTATCCTCCTCCTTTGATATTTTGTCCAAGAAACATCATAAGAGAAGGAGGAAGTGCAGGGAATGATCCCTGCATTAAAAGAACCAGGATTAGTCAGTTTCAATAACTGATTAACCCTGGTTTTGTTTATTATCACGGTAGACCCTCAAACCAAACCCTCAAACCAGACCCTCAAACCAGACCCTCAAACCAGACCCTCAAACTAGACCCTCAAAATGATTGACCCTCAAAAACTTTGAATACCCTAAAAAACGTACATTGTTCCTCTGACGCAGTACTTATCTGTTTTAGAGGGTTGTCGTGAATAATGTACAGAAATTTTTAGTTTCACCAAGGCTGGAGGATGTTGCCTCCAGTCTTTTTTTTGCAATCAGAGCCGGTATTATGTTGGGTAAAGATGCCTATAGGGAGGCTGTTCTATACAGACTTATAAAAAATATGATGTACTTTTAGGCATGTATGGTACTAATAGGCAGTTTTAGTCTGCAGCTTCAGGGCGTATCCTATTTTAAAAAATATAGGAGGGCCACAAATATGGCAAAAACAAGAGAACAATTTGATGATTTCAGGAAAGTAGAAGAAAAGCTCTGCACACTGACCATGGTAAGAGATAACCTTTCTGTTATCGCAGAGGGACTTCGCAACATGGATGTAGACGACGAATGCAGCAATGCAGTAGAACTGGATTCAGAAGTAATCAAAACAACAGTTGATGAAATGAAGGAAATCCTTGAGAGGATAGAAGGTATCGAACCTGGAGATCTTGGAAGAGACTGAAATTATGTAAGGAAAAGAATCGGAGCCAGCACGAGAGGTGTTGGCTTCTTCTTATAATATGCCTGTCTTAGCCGCACAGGAAGGCACATTAATGTTATCATTATATTGTTAAACGTCTTTGCTTTATGTTTATTAGGTGGTGAGATTATGATAGACTTTCCAATCCTTATAATATCTGCAGGCGCTCTTTTGATGATATCTAACATCATAAGGTATGGATATTTCTTGCATTCAACGCAGGATGTCATTTCTTCCGGTAGTAAGAGGGATATTATCTGGAAGAACGGAGCATTCTTTCTTCTTTTGTTTTTCCTTTTTGGATATGTCTTTGTGGGATTCTTTTCAGATCCCGATATTATGATGGCAAGCATCCTGTTCTGGGGAAGCGTTTTTGTTGCCATTGTGATAACGCTCATGTCAAACCTCCTTGAAACAGCCAAAGAGCGAAGTATCGATATCGCAGAGGTCCTTGTGGGTGTTATAGATGCCAGGGATTCTAACCTTGACGGACACAGCATGTATGTCCAGAATCTGACCATGCTTTTCTACAAATATCTTCCACCCAAATACAAGAACAGGATAAACAAGGTCAGCCTCGAATATGCTTCCCTGATGCATGATGTTGGAAAGCTTGGAGTACCGGAAGCAATACTAAATAAGCCGGCAAAGCTTTCTGATGAAGAATGGAAGGTCATGAGGCAGCATCCGGAGATTGGAGTTAAGATCTTAAAGCCCCTTCATACCTTTGATGGGATAGCGGACTGGATCCTTTATCATCATGAGAGAATCGATGGGAACGGATATTATAAGCTGCCAGGGGATAAGATCCCACTTGCATCAAAGATAATTGCTGTTAGTGATACATATTCTGCGATAACGATGCGAAGAAGCTATAAAGAGCCTAAGACTCACGAAGAAGCTGTGGAGATTCTTAAGGATGTAGCCGGAACACAGCTTGATAAGGAGCTTGTTGATATATTTATAGGCATTCCAAAGAGCGAGCTTATAAAGTGCATCCCTGAGAAAGTAAGATATTAGTAAGTAGTGCTGATACGTGAATAGGTGGTGCTAAAAGGCGAATTAAAGAGTTTTTCTGGGCTATGTTATGGTAAGGAGTTAGAAATCATGCAGAATAAAAGACAAAGAAGTGAATGTCTATCCGATTCAATCAGGTATTTCATGGAAAAAGAAGGTATCACTGAGGATGAGTTTTTGACAAAGTGTGATGCACCTAACGCCATTGTAAAGAGAATATTAAGTGAAAAGCTGACTAATCCTACTCTAGATTACTTGCTGTTAATCGTGGATGCACTTGGTACGACTGCTCATGACTTTTTTACTATAAATGATTTAATGAGTGAACTAAGCAAGGAGCAGGCCAAGGCAATGATAGATCCTGAAAGTCTTAATGGAGGAAATCCAGAAATATCCAATGGTGTAAAGGAAGAGTATATCAAAGAAGAAAAGAACAAAGTACTTCCTGAAGGAGGACGGCCCATATTATCTGAACAGGAACAGGGGATATATGATCTTCGTAAGCAGGGAGTGACATTTGAAGAGATTGCAAAAATATATGGATTATCAAGAAGCCGGGTATCGGCTGCCTATGCCCGTGTCTGCAAAAGGGATGCAATGTATGACTCTGATCCACTCTATAAGCTGTTCTGTGATCATTCATTAAACCAGCCCCTGATTTCTAGAATCATGACACGGCTGAAATTTGAGAAGGTTACTACAGTTGAGGAATTTGCTGAATTTGACATCTACAATCCAAGAAAAATGAGAAATCTGGGAAGTAACTGTTTGGAAGTAATGATAAGAGCGCAGGCTTCCTTAAGGGAAAAGGAATGAGCTTATAGAGTGACATTATTTAATGGCACAAAAAAGCAAGATAATGATTTACAGTTTGTTCAAATCATGTTTAAGCCTTGTTAATCTCCATGCACTAATATGAATATAGACAATAAGAGAAAAACAATCATTCTTTCTTCATTTTCATAGCTTGGCTGCTCCAGGAGGAGCAGCCCGCCTCCTTTCTTATCAATGAAATTTTGTTTCTTAAAAAACCTATTTACAAACATAATGGATTCTGTTATATTGTCCCCTGCAGCTAATCAAAGGCTGTGGTCTATTTCATTCTGAAGCAGTCCGTTACCCACTTTTTGTTTTTTAGTAAGGAGTTAGAATTTATTTATGTTTACAGCAAAGGATTTTTTATCAATGACAGGGTATTTTTGTTTTCTTTCTACGGACGAAGCTACTCAGTTTGAAGTTATGTCAAAGAACACAGAGCACTGTTGGAACGTGGTCTGGGCTGGAGGATATTACAAGCTTTATCACAAGCACCATATAA
>JAFPVA010000155.1 GCA_017413105.1 Butyrivibrio sp.
ATTCCCATAAGTGATGATTCTACAAATGTAACTTATTACCTCGCATGCCTTGCATCGGAGCAGAAAACTTACAGGTCGGTGTTCAATGCAGTAAGAGGTAACCTCATTAAGTAAATGTAAAAGGTAAGCGCTTATTACTGCCCCGTAGTTACGGGGCATATATTTTGCCCTAAAATAATATCAGGCAGGATGATCTAAGACATGACTTCTACCAAAATTCACCGCTTCATTTCGCCATGGTAGAGTAAACAGCTCTCCATCCCGCCTATCATAGTAGAGTAAACGTATTGCCAATGCTGTGGAGGGGAAAGCCTATGCCTAAACCATTAATGAGCGATGAACAGTGGATCAACTTCTTAAAAGAATGTAGGAGCAGTGGAATGTCCGACAAGGACTGGTGTATCATGCACGGAATACACCCTTCTACTCTGTATAAGGTCATTAAGCGCCTTCGTCAGAAAGCGTGCGAAATTCCTGATCATGAAGAGAATACTGTTTCTCTTAAGCAGGAAGTTGCCCTGGTGGCCTCAATCGACGAGAATGGAGTATTAACTAAAACGCAGCTTCCTGAATCAGTACCGCTTCAGGTTTCAGATACATCAGTGATGCCATTAACAACTTCCTGCAAGGAACGCCAGTTAGAAACTACCGTGCGGATCGTTATGCCATCGGGTGTGCAGGTAGAGATGTCAAACAACGCTAATGCAGCCACCATAAGAAATATACTGGGTGTGCTGCAGACTTCATGATAGGCGATCTTTCCGGTGTGAAGAAAATCTACATGATCACCGGATACACTGATATGAGAAAGTCAATTGAGGGGCTGATGGGACTTATAAAAGATGTTTATGATCTTGATCCATACGCAAATGCTGCGTTCTTCTTTTGTGGAAGACGTGCAGACAGGATAAAAGTTCTCCATTTTGAGCCGGATGGAATGACATTACTATATCACAGGCTTGATGAAGGCAGATATCACTGGCCAAGGAACAAATCCGAGGCTCTGGAGTTATCAAGACAGCAGCTCAGGTGGCTCCTTGAGGGGTTGGAGGTAGAACAAAAATGTTCGATCTCAAAGGCATCCCGAAGAGATTTCTGACAAAGAAACAGGGCTTTGTCACATGCAAAAAAATGCACAAATATCTCCGCTATATATGCTCTGAAGTGCCGTATTTTCGGCACTTTTATGACTATTAATCAGTATACATTACTGATAAAATATATATAGAAACGGAGATAAATCATGTCGGCTTCCGAAAACAATTCCACTTTGACAAAGCCAACTGAATATAGACCAGATGAGGGATTGAGCACTATGGATCAATCACTTCTTCTGTCGCAGGTACTGGAACTTAATAAAAACCTGCAGGAAACTATTGCCCGCCAGACAGACACTATTGCTGAGCTGACACGTGAGCTTGAATGGTTCAGAAGGAACATGTTCGGCAAGAAAACCGAAACTGCCAAACGCTTTGACGAGTATGAAGGTACAGAGTTTAGGCAGCTTGGTCTTTTTGATTCCATGAGCGCAGAGCAAAAGCTCATGCTCGGACTTGAAGAAGAAAAACCAGCGGAAAAGATCACTGTTAACAGCTATAAGCGCACCAAGACTGAACGTAAGAAGAAGCGTACACGGGAAGAACTGCTTGCCAATGCAAAGAAGGGCGAAGATAAGCTGATATACGCTTCTGACGAAGAAAAGATCTGTGATCTCTGTGAGTCAGAGATGAGTCATTTTGGATGGGAATACGTGCGCACAGAGGTTGAGCACATCCCGGAAGAAATCATATATCATGAAGTATATGTAGAAAAACTGATATGCAAGAACTGCAAGAAAGAAGATGATCTTTTTATTACCAAATGTGCGGTTGCACCACCTGCATTCATCCCACACAGCTTTGCTACGCCCTCTCTTGTTTCTTTTGTTGGCTACCAGAAATATCAGATGGGAGTACCAAACTACAGGCTTGAAAAGCACTTTGAGCGTAAGGGCATCTTTATATCAAGAGCATGCATGAGCAGCTGGCTTATCTGGGCAGCTGAGAATATACTGTTTATACCGTATGAAGTTCTTCATCAGCTCATAAAGCAGCGCTTTATTGTAAATGCCGATGAAACAGTTGCACCGGTAAATAAGATTGTTGAGCTTGAGCCGCTTGCAGATGTAAACGGAATGCCTCTTAACGTTGTAGCAGACGTAGATTATGTAGAAATCCGAAAGGAATGCGAAGCGGAAGCTGCTGACGAGACCGATGATACTGATGAGGAAAAAAACAAAGCTATCAGCGGACGTCAGAATTGCTATATGTGGATTTATGCATCTGTGTATGGGACTGATAGGCCGCTGCTGCTCTATGATTATCAGCCCTCAAGAGGAGGTTATAACTGCCGAAACTTCCTGGGATCAGATTTTTCGGGATACCTTATGACCGATGGGTTCTCAGGATACAACAAGATGGAGAATGCCAAGAGGCTGACATGCGCAGATCATGTAAGGCGTAAATGGTTTGAGGCAATCAGAAATAAATCAGGACCATTGAACTATGAAGACCCTGCTGTTGTAGGCTTCATGGCCATAAATAAAATATATCAGGAGGAAGCACTGCTGAAAGGCAAAGATCCTGATGTCATAAAGGCTGAACGTTTGAAAAAAGAAAAGAAAAACTGGGATGCCTTTAAGAAATGGTGTGAAACACTTGACCCGGCTGGAGGCTCTGCTCTCCAGAAGGCTGTTAATTACACCCGCAATAACTGGGACAAACTCATGCGGTATCTGGAAGACGGCAGACTGCCGCTTTCAAATGCTGCAGCGGAACGATGCGCAAAATCTTATGCAACCATCCGCAAGAATATGCTATTCCACGATACATCTAGAGGAGCCAGATCCGCTGCCATCATCAAGTCTCTTATTGATACGGCAGCTGCAAATAGCCTTGATCCTGAACTTTACCTGACAGAGCTTTTGGAACATGCCCGAGACTTTAAAGATGAGCCTGCACGGGCAGCCGAGTATATGCCATGGACTGAAAAGATGCAGACAAGGTGTAGACATAAGACCAGGAAGGAAGATCTAGGTCAGTAGGATTCCTGCCTACATGAGATCAAACTTTCTCGAAATTTTAAAAGGCCACCGGGAAGGCTTTATTTTTTAAAGCCACTCCGGTGGTCTGGTTAGTTATGAACGGGGGTACAAAAAGCGCTTACTGTAAAAGAGAAAATACGTTTTCAACCAAAAACACACCGGCATTACATACCGATGTGTCAATGAATCCATATGAAGCTGTATACCGTTTTTTCCAAAATTCATATTGGTGCGCTTACAGAAAATTGCTCCAGGGATTCACGGAGCACCATTAGAACATAAAATTGCGAGATAATTGGTATATGCAATTCTGACACAATTCCTATCAAAACCTATTTTCTTCTATTTTATCAGCGTTATATCGTATGTTGTATTCTTGTTTTTAGCATTTACTACAACAAGAATAAAACCTCTTTACCAACCTCCCGGTATAAGCTTAAATAAGGCGGTGTTTTTGTATGCCATTGGACTGTCATATTCAAACGCTACTACAGCATCTGTTGTAGCTGTTATTGTTTGTATAATCTCTGATGTATATGGGTCGATTATGTATGCCAATACCTGCCCCTGCATTACATTATCCCCTGCCTTTACCACGGGATCAAGAATTCCTGCTGCATTTGCTCTTATACTTATAAACTTGTCACTTTCAACAACTTTAGATGAAAAGCCTGCAAATCCC
>JAFPVA010000156.1 GCA_017413105.1 Butyrivibrio sp.
ACGCCCATGCGTATCGCCTGCTTCAGTTTCTTCCGCAGCATTTCTTAAACTTTTTACCGGAACCGCAAGGACATGGATCATTGGGATATACCTTCTTGGTCGTCTTCTCAACAGGGCCATTCATACCCATAGGCATGTTCAAAACCGGCATTTCAATTCCTCTGTCGGATTCCCCTTCTGCAAACTTCCCACCAACTTAAACAGGCATGCTCTATTAGATTTTCATACTCTGCCATAAGATCCTCGTATATGGCAATCTTCTTAGCAGTGATTCTTACTTTCTTCATAGCGACTCCTGTCACTTTCTAATAAACTTCTCGTCATCGCCAAGCTCATTGCTCACGAATCTCTCCACAGTCATATGCAAATCGTACTTCTCACGAAGTTCTGCAAGCTGCTTCATCATTGGACTAGCATGATGAGCATCGATAGCTTCCTGATCTGTCCAGCTGTCTATCAAAAGAACTGTCTCCGGATCATCAAGCGGCTGGAAATACTGATACCTCAGATTCCCTTCTTCGGCTCTGATAGCATCAACTATTCCTGACTTTTCCATCTCATCAGCAAAAGCTCTGGCAGCGCCATTCTGACCTTTATAGTAAAGATTTACCGTAATCATTGATTTATCTCAGCCTCCGAAATACATAACCTGCTTTTCCAAAAATCTCTTCTTTGTTACTGTAGGGTACTTCTTAACAATCTTTTTATAACACGGACAGTTCTTATCATGGTCGTTGATGATACCGCAGGCCTGCAGATGGGAATACATTGTCACTGTCCCAAGGTACTTAAAGCCTCTTTTCTTCAAATCCTTGCTGATTATATCTGAAAGCCCGTTGCTCACCGGAATATATCCATCAGAATGCTTGTTGTAAAGAATCGTCTTCCCATCAGAATGTCCCCAGAGATAATCGTCAAAATTTCCAAACTCTTCTCTAATCTTCTGAAAGCACCTGGCATTATTGATTATCGCTTCGATTTTTCTCCTTGAGCGGATCATTCCTTCTGTGTTCATGATGCGCTCTATATCTGCTTCGCCATATTCCGCAATCTTGTCATATTCAAAGTCATCAAAGCACGAACGAAATATCTCCCGCTTATTTATCATCATTGTCCAGTTGAGACCGCATTGCATCACTTCCATCATCAGGAACTCAAACTGTCCCCGGTCATCATGCAAAGGAACGCCCCACTCAGTGTCGTGGTACTTTATATTCAGTTCTGAAGACTGATCCCAGGAACAGTATGACATATTTTAATCTCCCTCATCCGGCAATCAAAAACTGTGCGCTCATAGTATACCGATTTAAACTATCCCCTTCGCCACTGGCTCCTGAATCCAAAACTGTCTTGGTTATCTTATATGTTCCCGGTTCAAGCTTTCCATAAAACGATTCCCAGTTAGTTTCAACCTCAGCTTCCCCATTCTTTGGAATATTGTAGCCAATATCAGTGAAAACTCCGTTATCGATTATCATTGGAACCGCTTCCCACTTCTCACCTTCAATTTTCTCAAGGTTGTAGTCTTCTCCATATATCAGCTCACCCGTATTCTTATCATCATATTGCCAGAAATGAACAGTCAGTCATGAAGGAGTAACATTACTTAC
>JAFPVA010000157.1 GCA_017413105.1 Butyrivibrio sp.
CAAATTGCACCGAACTAACCGTCCCCTCGTTCCCCCCCGTCCCCTCGTTCCACCATCGTTTCGCCGTGTTTTCCCATTGACACCACGAAACCCCAGAGATTAAGATATACATATCGGCAAGGGCGCCATGACACGAACAACATCATGTTCGCTGTTTGGCGACCCTTTTTTCATATCTTACAGACACATCATTTGATAATGATGAACGAGTCAACATTTTTTATAGGAAAGGAAAAATCATGGGTAAGTACACGAAAGAAGACATATTTCGAATTGTTGAAGAGGAGGACGTTGCATTTATAAGGCTTCAGTTCTGCGATATTTTCGGAATTCCCAAGAATATTGCCATAGCTGCAAGTCAGCTTGAAAGCGCATTAGACAATGAGTGCATGTTCGACGGCATTTCTGTTGAAGGCTTTGTTCGGGGCGATGAAAGCGATATGTACCTCTATCCGGACCTTGACAGCTTTGAAATCTATCCCTGGAGGCCCCAGTCCGGCAAGGTAGCCAGAATGTTCTGCAACGTCTATACCGTGGACAAAGAGCCTTTTGTCGGTGATCCCAGAAACATCCTCCAGAATGTCATTTCCAAGGCAAAAGATATGGGAATAACCTTTAAGGTAAATCCTCAGCCTGAATTTTTCCTTTTTGACTACGACGATGAGGGGCAGCCCACAAATAAGACCCATGAAAAGGCCGGCTATTTTGACGTAGCTCCGGCAGATCAGGGAGAAAACGTTCGCCGTGATATCATCCTTAACCTTGAGGAAATGGGATTTGACATCTCCTCATCTCACCATGAGATTGCTCCGGCACAGCATGAAATTGAGTTCAAAGAGGATGAAGCAGTAAAGGCCGCCGACAAGGTCATGACCTTCCGCATGGCAGTCAAGACAATCGCCAAAAAGCACGGTCTTTACGCAACTTTCATGCCAAAACCAGTGGAAGGAATCAGTGGTTCAGGTATGCACATAAATATCATCGCCGAGGATAAAGACGGAAATAATCTGTTCATCCGTGAGGATGACCAGCTGTCTGAGACTGCTAATCAGTTTATCGCCGGTATTCTTTCCCATGTTAAAGGAATGACCCTCGTTACCAATCCTATAGTCAATTCCTACAAGCGCCTGGTTCCCGGTTATGATGCTCCGGTAAACATTTCCTGGTCCTCAGCTTCGTCCAATAGAAGCGCCCTTATCCGCATTCCTTCAAAGCGCGGAAAGACCACGAAAATAGAAGTCAGAAACCCTGATGCCACCTGCAATCCTTACCTTGCGATAGCCCTTCTTCTTGCCGCAGGTATGGATGGTATTGAGAAAAAAATGACACCACCGGCTGAACTTTCTCAGAACCTCAAAAATGCCACCTATGATCAGCTTAGAGAAAGCGGTCTTGAAACCCTTCCAATGACCCTTGGAGAAGCCATCGAAGCCTATGAATCCGATTCTTTTGTAAAAGAAGTATTGGGAGAATCTCTGTTTAACAGATTCCTTGAAGCAAAAAGAATTGAGTGGAAGGATTTCCGCACCTGTGTTACCCAGTGGGAACTGGGCAAATATCTCAGCACATTTTAAAAATATCAGATAATCTGATCGTTGCAGGTAGTTGATGAATATAATCGTGGCATTTGCGAAGTCTCAGGACGCGCAGAATTTCAAAAGCATATTGAGCCGTGGCGGATACGACAATGTCCTTAGCTTCACCTCCGGTGTGCAGGCATTGTCCGCCATGCAGGATCTTGGAAGCGGAGTCATCATTTGTGGCTACCGCTTAAGTGATATGCTTTATTCTGAGCTCCTTGAGGATCTTCCGGGATATTTCCAGATGCTTCTGATATCTTCAAGTGCCAACGCCCCGGCTTCCCCCACCAGTGAAAAACTCATGTACCTTTCAACTCCGCTGAAAAAAGACGATCTCTTTTCAACTCTTAACATAATGATGGAAGGTGTTACAAGGAGCCGTAAAAAGGCAAAAGAAAAGCGCCTTCACAGGTCTGAAGCTGATAAAAAGACCATTGAAAGCGCTAAGACTCTATTAATGGAACGACATCACATGACAGAACCGGAAGCCCATAAATACCTCCAAAAATGTGCCATGGACTCTGGAAATTCACTGCTTGAAACAGCTGAGATGATCATATCTCTAAACTACACCTGATCACTTTCTCACGAAACCTGCAGTAAATGCGTGTTTCTGTAATTTTATCTCACTCTTTTAAATCTCTCTCTCGTTCGCCGTTTACTTCTCCGGAAAGGAAATGTCTCCTGCAGACAGATACGTAAGACTCATTTCCTCCCATCATTATCTGCTCACCACTTCTGACAATCTTGCCATCGTGAACTCTAGCGTTAAAATGTGCCCTTCTTCCGCACCAGCATACCGTAGGCACTTCCTCTATATAATTGGCAATCTCCATAAGGCGTTTACTTCCGGTAAACAAATGACTTGTAAAATCAGTTCTAAGTCCATAGCAGATAACCGGAAGATCATACTTATCTACCACCTCTGCCAAAAGATCCACCTGTTCCTCTGAAAGAAACTGTGCCTCATCAACAATAACGCAGTCCAGCTGCTTCCAGGAATCGGACTTACCTGTAAACCATTCATTCTGCACAGTATCCAGAAATTCCTCAACAAAAGTGCACTCTGCGCCAAGTCCTATTCTGGATTTTACAGTTTTTTCCCCGTCACGGTTCTCAGCCTTGGGCTTTAAAATAATGGCATTCTGGCCCTTCTCAATATAGTTGTAGCGAACCATCAGCGCATTTGCTGTCTTAGAACTTCCCATGGCTCCATACCTGAAATACAACTTCCCCATTACATTACCCCCGAATTTCTTTTTACATAGATATTGCCTATACCTCTGATAAAAAGAGATATAGGCAATAATATTATACATTATTTTGCAACTTTTGCGACCTGCTCATCTGCATTAAAGATACGTCCTCTTACAGGCATAAGAGCTGAAATAAGAATCTGTCCAAAGATTACACAGGTAATGATTTCTCCAATACCAACTGTTATTGCAAAAGCAGGAAGCGCACTGAACTCGATTCCAAAAAGAGTCATTCCTTCTGTAAGTCCGTAAGCGTACTTAAGAACGAAAGGAATGATGATAGCATTTGAAAGGACCGGTGGAATTGAGCATAGATATCTGTTCTTTCTAAGGAAATAAGTTCCAAGGGCTCCGATAAGTGTAGCCAATGTTCCGAAAATAACATCAGGTGCTGCGCTTCCTGTAATGATATTCGCAAGCAAGCATCCGATTGTCACACCGGGAACAGCTGCATTTGTAAAAAATGGCAAAATTGTGAGACACTCAGAAAATCTTACCTGAATGGCTCCGCTAGCAAGATCAAAGCCTGCTGCGATGTAGGTGAGCACAACATAAAGTGCTGCGATGACTGCCGCGTGAACAATGTACATTGTTCTGTTCTTTGTTTGGTTCATTAGGGTTGCCTCCATAAATTAATAGAAAATATTTACAGTTACAACTGCAACCATGCGGTAATGTCACCTCCCAGATAATTACAGCCTGCTGAAGAATGGTTTCTCCGTTTTTCAGCCTAACAAAGTATATACAAAAAGATTGTTGTTGTAAACAGTTTATAAAAAGTTTAGAAATATAGTTGTTGACATTCTGTTCCACATGTTCTATAACATACTTATAAAAGTTAGCAGCCGAGAGGCGAGAGTGCTAATAATTACTACAACAAAAATATTAATATAGAAAAGGAGTGTGAATATTATGTTGATGCCTATGTTATGGAGTAATAACAATTTATTTGATGAGATGGATAATTTCCTTAATGACAATTTCTGGAACGGAATGTGCAGAACGGGTAATTCCAACCAGGATACAGAGGAGCGCGCTTCTCTTATGAAAACAGATGTTATCGAAAAAGATAACTGCTACCAGCTTGAAGCAGAGCTTCCGGGCTTCAATAAGGAGGATATCAAGATTGATCTTAAAAATGACATCTTGACAATCAGTGCCTCTCACAGCGAAAATAATGAGGAAAAAGATAATAATGGCAAATATATTCGTCGCGAGAGAAGAACTTCTTCCTACCAGAGATCCTTCAGGGTTAATGACCTGAAGGCTGAGGACATCATCGCTCAGTACAGAAATGGTGTTCTTACCGTTAATATTCCCAAAAAGGAAGCTATCCCTGAGAAAGAGGAAGTTACAAGAATTGAAGTTAAGGACTGATTTCTGCAAAAAGATTTTCTGATACCTATAGTATTATATCGCTCCCGCGGCATATAAGTTGTCGCGGGAGTTTTGTATACACAAACATGCTCTGTTTTGTTGGAGGAAAAATGGAAAAACTTACCTATGAAGGTTACACCGGAACTGTAAACTATGATGAAAAATGTGACTATTATACCGGAGAAGTTGAAATTGACGGTCGCATTTACACCTACGAAGGTGATACTTTTGATGAACTAAGAGAAGACTTCGAAGACATCATCGACTCCATGCTGGCTTTTGAAGAAATGGGTGATGAGGAGGACGATGAAGAGTAATGTTAGATGTACTGTCTATTTTTCTTAAATATATCCTGCCCTTCATTGTGGCATATATATTAAACCTGATACTTAATAAATATCTCAGCAAGGAGTTGCTAAGGGGCAAGCTCCACCTTATGTTCCTTAAGGGTATAATTACTGCTGTTATATGGGCAATAGCAGTCTTCTATGCCATGGCATGGATTCCGGCATTTTCCAAAACCTGGGAGACAGCGATAGCTTCTTCCGGAATAGCCGCTGTTGTTCTCGGTCTTGCAGCCCAGTCCACTCTGGCCAATGTTTTTGCCGGAATAGCAATGTCCGCTTCAAGATCCAGACCCTTTGATATCGGTGACAGGATAAAAATTGATTCTATAGAACCCGGATATGTTGAGAACATAACTCTAAGGCACACCGTCATCAAGACCTATCAGAATGAGATTATCTATGTTCCCAATTCAGTTGTAGGAAGTGCCACTATAATCAATTACACCCAGGAAGATTCTTTTTCTTTTCCTATTACGATATCTGTAGCCTATGGTACCAACATGAAAAAGGCCATGGATATAATAGCTGATGTTATCGTTTCTCACCCAAAGCACCACGGTCCACGCCCTACTGTTCTTTGCAAGAGCTGTGATGATAGCGGCGTCACCTTGAGAGCCTTAGTTGAAACAAAAGATTTTAAGGATAACCCTACATCCTGTTCCGAATGCCTTGTGGAAATTATGAACCGCTTCAGAGAAGCTGATATTGAGATTCCTTACAACAAACTTGTTGTCCTTCAGGGAAACGAATAAAAATATGAGTTTCAAAAATAAACCGGGAACCCTATCCTTAGAGTTCCCGGTTTTTGCGTAAAAACAAAATCATAAAGCAGCCAGATCAACCTGGTGTACAGTACCTACGCCTCCGCTCTCCCGAAGAAATATTCCACTGGACCTCATCATGGCTGAAACCATAAAATTTTCTCCATTCTGATGGGTATACTGAGTTTCGGCGTTTCCAAGATAGATTGCTCCCACATCTGCTTCTCCAAGGGAGAGCAAAGAATCTGTTCCATCCTCATTCCTAAGCCACACTTTAAGCTTATAGAATATCTCATCGTTCTCATCAATCCATCCGTTATTATCAAGATCATATTGAGCCAGGTCCTTAAAACCATTACCTGACCTTGTTCCAAAAAGCTCATTTCCGTTGTTTATGATGCCATCACCATTTTTATCGTAGGCCAGAAATCCCGTGCCATTGCCAGGACTTGATATCTTTTCCTCTTTCCCGTCGCTGTCCAGGTCAAAGAAAAAGCTCTGGTCAGATATGCCGGTAATATCTTTTCCAACGTTAATTATCAGTGGATCTATAAGGCTCACTGCGCTGGCAATGTTCATCCCCGCATATTCCGTGAACCTTCTCGAAAGACTAAAATCCACGTTAAAGTCAATACTTCTTCCATCCTCGGTAAGAGCAATTCCAGAGCCCTGAAATGTAGTGGCTTCTTCCTCAAAATGAGTAATCTGGATAGTTGTTACTTTTACAAACATGTTGCTGGTAAGCATGTTCGATGTCTGTCTCAGCATATCCTTATAGCCACTACGCTGCCCTTCACCACTGTAGATCTGCAGGATATTCATAAGGCTCTCAAGAAGTCTTGCCCTCATCTCTGCAAGCTGATCTTCCAAAGTGGTCTCCAGATTCCCCAGATACTCCGTTTTAGCTGGTTTAAACGAAGTATAGTTCTCACTGCTGATGGCCCCCTCATCTCCCTGACCAAGTTCAAGAGTATCCATTTTCTTCTCCTGATTCTGAAGCTTCTCCAAAAAAGTGCCCCTGGTCATGACACTACTCTGGACAGTCACCGTATTTTCCTCATAATACTGGTGACTTGAAACAAGGTTGACGTTACTTTGTGCAATTTTCATGGCACCTCCTTAGCCTGAAGGTACTCTTCTCAAGCCATTCCCGGAATTCCAAAAATGGGCAAAAAAAGTGAACCTTCATCTTGTGAAGACTATTCCTCCATGAAGATCCACGCTTTCCGTAGCTATGTTTCAACTATTATATCGGAGTGAGCCAAAGGGTACTTAATAAGTTCACAAGAAGACTAAATATTCTGTCTTTTCAAAAACAGCTTCCATTTATCTCAGAAAATAATCTAAAAAATTAGTCATAAAAAACACTGTAAACCGCTTGTTACTGTTCAGACAGAAATGCGCACTAAGCTGCGCATTTCGTGAGAACTTGATGCAGGAGTGAGCGCATTCCTTCGACGAAGTCGAATTGGAATGAATGCGCGAATTGGTTACTGGAACGAGCTGCATGCGAGTGAACAGTAATAACCGCTTGTCACCTGGATAGTAATATGTTATATTATATGTAGTAATCAAAACTACATCACATTAAATTCAAAACCACGACGTTGGAGGTGATATATATGACAAGCAAAGAACTTAAGCAATATTTTCAGGAGCATTTGGTACCATCCAAGCTTTATAAAATTGGCGGACATCACAAGAATCGCATCTGCCTGGACAAGACCTCAGACGGATGGGCAGTCTTCTTCCAAGATGATAAAGACCGCATCGGCGTAATGAACTTCGTAGACGAAGCCTCCGCCTGCAACCGCATGAAGGACGAACTTCGCAAGCTCATGGAGCTGCTCTACGGAATTACCTGGGCACCAGCTCGCTGAGTAGGGCGCCATCGCCCAAAGCTTTGTATATATGCAAAAAAGGGCTTAAGTAGAAAGATGAACGTATTTGCGAAGCATTGTGATGAGCAGATGAATCACTTATAACAAGAATAAAGGAAATCCGATTTCTATGAATAACATGAAATGAGGATTTCCTTTTTTATTGTTATTAGTGATTCACTGCGAGGGAACAGTGAGCAAATATGTTTATTTTCTCATTAGGCCCTTATCTCTGCCAATTCTGCTCTGGCGATGGCTGCAAGCACAGCTCCCTGACCCCAGGGATAATTTCCGTAAGTCTGGTAATGAACTCCGAAGTCGTCGCAGGAGCTCAAGGAATCGGTCACAACACCGTCGTTAGAATGCTCATACATACACTCTGTAGCCCTCTTCAAGCTCTTTTTTATGCGTTCACGCATCTCAATATCTCTATCAAAGATACCGTCGTTAAGGCCCTTAGCAAGGGCATAGCCTATCATGCCTGTTGCAGACATATCTATATGTCCTTCAACGGCCTGAATCTGCCAACTCCAGCCTCCATCCTCCCTCTGATATTCCATGGCCAGATGACATAGCTCGACATACCAGGGAATAAGGCTAAAATCATACTTCTCCGCAACTCTTTTTCCCTTCTCTATCAGGTACATCTCAAGACCTGCTGATTCCGAAAGCCCCATAAGAAGCCATCCATATGCTCTTCCCCAGCCTAAAAGTCCTTGCTTTTGGCATTCATGCTCGGCAGCATACTCTTTAACTATCCTGGACGCATTGTTCTTTTCGCTGTCATAGTCCAGGTCGGAACGCTTCACAAGATTATAACCGTGATAGATAAGACCGCTTTTTTTATCCCTGCCATATCTGTAGAAGTTAAAAAACTGCTGATACAGTTTTCCAATCTCGTTAAGATAATCGGATTCAGAATAATAATGTACAGAGGACTCCTGCCCATTGTAAAGAAGATCCTGAACTATCATCTTCATCCTTATGTAAGCTGCCATGAACATAGTCGCCTGGCCAATGCCGTCTGCGAAGATCATGTTGTTCCCATGACCCGGGCTGTATATGATAGAACCCGCATAGTCAGTCTCAGCCGCCATGACATAGGCATTTATCTGATCAATAACATCTCTGTGCTCCTGAAGATGGCTTTTTTCATATAGTCTTATTACACCATATCCTGCCAGTGCATCATCTATATAATCAAGCTTCCCACCGTATTTGCTTTTCCACAGCTTAATATGCTCCGCAAGGCTCTTATAGGCTTTATCATGTAATTCATCGCCTTCAGGCAGGTAAATCATAGCATTTACAAGCCCAAGCATCAGCATTCCCGCCGGCCAGAACATGGGATCCTTTGTCCTCACAGATCTGCCCATGGCTTTTTTTACCACGTCCTTTGCCACCTGCCCCGGTGTAACATTCATGATCTCATCAAGTTCTTTTACAGTTTCATTTACAAGGCTCTGAATCCTGCCGTCCACCATTTCCTAAGTCTCCTCTATAAACGCCGGTCTTTATATGACTAATACCAGTCGTATGCGGATACCATAACCGACCAAAATACGTCACTCTTTTATTTCTTCAGAAATCTCTCACTTACCTTGCTCCAGAGATACTTAAATTCATTACTCCTGCCATAAAGGATATAATAAACGCCATTGAAAACAATTGTTATTATTACCCCCATCAGAATCCATGTAGGAATAGTGAGATTTGCAAGCACAAACCTGCTGATGAAATTGCAGGTAAAAAGAACTGCCAACAGACTTATCAGGTACTTTGCACTGTCCACAAAATACTCTGTTGCCGCCTTGTCGAAGCAGGCTCTGTAAATGATCACCGGCTTTGTGACATTAGCAATAAGTCCCGACACTATAGTTCCGATATAAACGCCTGTAAGCCCCAATGGAGTCTGTACCAGCCAGATTGAAATAACAAGGTTCACCGCACCCTGTATAAGCGCCAGATACTTGTCCTGTTCAAACACACCGGCTGCAGTCTTGTAATTACTAAGAACAATCCTGTCCCCTTTAAAATAATAATCTATAAGGATGCAGTATACTGCTGCCGATGGAAGAAGCCAGTTATCACCAAGCCATAGCTTTATAAGGGGCGTAAGCAGCACCATAAATCCAACGCATGAAAATCCATATATCCAGGAAGCAAAAAATCTGTAAACCTTAAAAATATCGAACTGCTTCTGTTTTGATTCAGTTGCGATGAGATTTCCAAAGCTTGAAATTACTGAGTTAAAGATAATGTTAACAAAGTTAGAAACTGTACTGATTATAAGGTTGTAGTTGTCTACATGGCCTGCCATCCTTACTTCTATCAGAGAAGAAATGATAAGGGCATCAGTCTGAAGTCTGGCCACATCACCGACCTTATGAAAAACCAGCGCCTTTGTTTTTCTCCATACTTCATCGCTCTCTTTCTTAAGGAGCGGTGCAACATTCTTTTCCCTAAGATACGGATACATATTATCAAGAAATCTTGAAACAAAAATCTTCTGAATAAGCTGAATTGCAGCATCCGTCAAAAGGAAAAGATAAAAATTCTTTGTGGTAGCAACAACAATTATCTGAAAAACAACTGTAAATATCTTTGTTATGGTGATTATATTAGTCTGGATGTAGTTCTTTTGCTCAGCATTTATAAGACTGTACTTGTAGGCTACAAAATAACTGCTGACGGTATTAAACAGGAAGATCAGATAGTACAGGGTCATGTCCCTGACCGTCATCTCCCCCGGATTTTTTACCAGATACTTTAAAAAAGGTACCAGCGCAAGGCCTATAACAGCTACAACACAGGCAATTATGTAGTAGCACTTCCTGTACAGCTGCATGTAGGACTTTATCTTTTCCCTGTCTCCCCTTGCCACAGGCTCATAGAGACTGAAATTCAGAGCCGTACCTATTCCCAGCTCTGCCATATTCAAAAGAGCCAGTACATTCGTGTAGGTGCTGTTGATTCCAAGCAGGTTCTCGCTCAGGTACAGAATAAAGATATTGCGCAGGATAAAGGACATTATCGCTGTAGCAATCTGTCCCACATATCCGAAGGCTATATTTCTTTTTGCCGACTTAACTCGCCCCATTAAACAATAACTCCATCTTTATCCATCAGGATCCAGTCTCCCCAATAGTCATGCATAAGAGCGGGATCACATTTCTGATTATTACGCATGGTGGCAGTTCTGATAACTTCTCTTCCTTCCCTGCCGTTTAGCCTTGCTCCCCAGAAACTGAAGGTTGAATTTGCACATATATTTCCAAGGCAGTGGCTCATGAGCATAAGATCCTGAACACTGTCTTTTCCGGTATTCCAGTCTACAATGGTATATTTACCCTCATCGCTGTATTTTTCCCTGGCATACTTGTGGTCACTGGTAAAAATATAAAAATGTACATCCGGGTACTTGTCCTCAAAATATTTCATGGCGCACCTGTAGTACTCCTCAGTGGCAATATTACCAAGGATTGCCACATTTTCAGGAGCCAGATAATCTCCCCTCCTGATATGGACGCTTACCGCATTCTGCTGATCTATCTTGGAAACTAATGCCATATTCCTCTGGTGAATGTCCTTTACGGAATGCTCCGGGAAAACAAAGCGTTTCTGAAGCTCCGGCATGATATCCCCATAATATTTCTGACAGGCAAAATAGCCTTCGATATACTTATCCTCAAAATCAAAGATCTCCGGATGGTACATTCTGGTCTCAGTAAAGACCTTATCGTTGGAGTTTTCGCGAAGTCCCAGCTTCTTCAAGGTCTTCCCCGACAGCTTTTCTAAAAAACGCTGATCCAGAAAATGCGCTCTCTCCTCATCGGTGCACTTCTCATAAGGCAAGTCGACAAAGAGTGGCAGTTCAAACTCTCTCGGCGCCAGCATTTTTTCCTGAATATCTGGGGCAAACCAGGAGAGATCCAGTTTAACCTTTTTTCCCATCCCCAATAGTTTTCTATACACTGCGTATTGCTGCATTTGGTTTCCCAGACCGCCTGCAATCTTGATTATTATCATACTTTCCCCGTTACTTCACCCGATACACGGATGAGCATCCTCCCAATATTTTCAGTTCTGAGCCAAAATCCACTTATATGCTCTTATCATCTCATCCGGCTCCTTCAGTTCCTGAACCGGCAATACGTAATTCTCATAACTGCCAAAAAGATCTGTCGCAATGCCTCTGCTCTTTACGGAATATCCGATGACCAGCGTCGGCACACCGCTGCTATAGGCTGCAATTGTGGAATGAGTCCTTGCCCCCACAAAAAAGCTGCACTTAGAGATATACCCCTTTAATTCCTCTGCCGGCGCATCACCTATAAGAGTAACCCTCTTTGTATCCTTGAATTCCAGATACAGCTCCTCCAGAGGTCTTCTGTCATCATTGCTACTCCATACCACATGGGGGATCAACGCCACGTTCTGATCTGTTTCCTCAATAATATACCTGATCAGATTCTTATAGTTCTCAATTGTGATTCCGAGCACAGTCTCTTTATTCTGCACCATTGGGCTTAGGTTTACACCTACCGTCCTTCCGGTCAAAAAATGCTTTGGCTCCGACACCTTGCTGGTAGAAAGTTCAAAAGCCGGATCCTTTCTAAGTTCAACCTTTTCTCCCGGGATTCCGGCATTTATAAGACCATTAAATGTAATGGACTCTCTTGCATATATTCTCTCATAGGCTAAAAGGTCCTCCAAAAGAGCCTTATCCTTTAGTGAATCCGGCTCAATAGAGCAGCCCCAGAGAACTGTTTCAAAGCCTCTTTTTCTGAATACATTGTGCGCCAGGATCAGCTCTTCAACCATCTCAGGATAACAGTAGTTATCTCCACCGATGGACACAGCAAGCGGTTTCTGTGAAATATCTTTCCCCGGATTCTTCTCTTTATAGGCATGTACTGCCTTTTCATAGACCTTAAAGGCCTCCTTATACTTGAATCGCAAAAAAGACTCTCTATCCCCTGTAACCTTTCGATAGACATAGTACAGCACATGTGGTATCAATTCCCTGTCCATATGCCTGTCTTCAACAAGGCTGCACAGTCCCTGCTTTTCCAACGCTCCTAGAGAATACTTTCTATCCTCGTCTACACTGTTTGTCACCACAATAACAGGGAGGCTGGTATCAGCGCCGGCTTCCTGTCTCTTTTTGGCGATAAGCTTAAGAGTACTGTTGGCAATGGCCTCACACCCATGGTTCCCTGAACCTGCATGCATATATAGAATTATAGGTCTGTTAAGATCCATTCTCTTCTCCATTTTATCCCTTATGTCTGGCATATAACTTCAGATACAGATCGGGACTTATCTTTAACATAATAACCTTTATCTTGTGGCCCATTTCAATTGCCGCAAATGCGCCTCGCACCTTAAGTGCACTGTTTATCCGCTTCATGGACTCAGTAACAGCAAGGTTGTCAAGCTCCTCATCCCTTGTGCCACTCTGGGTAGCAACTTTCCCAATAACAAGAAGTGCTGTGCTGATCTGTGAAGCCGCTGCAGTAACCAGTGCATAGGGTGAAATAAAGCCCTTTATACTCTCAAGTTTCTCCCTTGCAGTGCTCCAGCAGGTAAGTTGATCCAGATAGCTCTTTTTAAATGAACTGAGCATGGCTCCATTTTCGTTGACGTTATAAAAGTAGTCGCCCTCAGGAATACACCGTATACTGCGGTTTTTACCAATAAATATGGCAAGGTCCAGCAAAAACAAAAGGTCTTCTCCGATAGTAAGCCCCTCAGGAAATCTGATCCTGCCCTCATTTACAGTTTCCCTGTCTATAAGTTTTCCCCATACATGAGTGTTCTTATTAAGAATTGATTCCTCAATGTATTGATAACCTGATATCTTTTGTGTCGAGGAAAAACTGTCGGTCTCATCCACCAGCGTTGTGGATTCATCTGCATATTTTAGCAGGTTAGCTATGTAATTCTCTCCCACCTCATCATCAGAATCCACAAAGGCAAGAAAGCGTCCCTTTGCAATATCTATCCCTGCATTCCTTGCATGGGAAACACCATGATTTGTAGTATGAATAACTCTTAGGTTTTCTCCATCATCGCCATTAGATAGCTCATCACAGAGCTCACCACTGCCATCACTGGATCCGTCATCCACAAGAATAATCTCATATTCCTCTTTACTTATTTTCTGCTGGCAAACACAGGACTCCACGCATTCTCGAAGGGTATCCTTGGCCTGATAGACAGGTATGATAATGCTTACCATCAGGTTTTTTGCAGGATCAATACTCATTCCAGTTTTCTCTTTCCACTCCACTAATTGTTCCAAGGCCATAATGCTGTGCCATAAAGAAGTTTATCCAAAACTGCCAGTCTTCCTGGATATCAGCCTCATAAGCCACAGAAAATCTTGTCTGCCACAAGGGTCTCAGCATAGGGGCTTCCACCTCATCTTCCCCTGCCGCTGCCATTTCGGTAAGATAAGCATCCCTCTCATCAAACTCTCTCTTTATCCTGGCAAGATTTGCTCCGTCCTCAAAATATCCAAGTAAAAACAGAACTCCGGCAACAATGATGATAGCCGATAGAGTCGCCTTTATTCGTCTCTCCTTACATTTTGAAAGAGCAGCGATTCCCTGGGCTATGGCCGTCATAAGAAATACGCTTGCGCCATAATAGGACCTCAGCTCTGAGGACGGAATCATTATAAGGGCATAACAGGTGGCAACAAAAAGCACAAAAAACAGTGACATAAAGCGTACTGTCCTTATAAACAGCTCGTTCCTCTCACATAAATAGAAGATAAATACGAGAACAACGATAAAGCCTGCCACAAGAATTATGTAATGGTTTTTAATATTGAGTGTTATTTTAAGGAATCTGGCCAGTATCGCCATAATTCCTGTGTGTTCTTCCTCTGTAACATCCAGTCTTCCGTAATTTCCCGGAGAAATGATCATCATCAAAAAGCCCAAAAGGCTTCCAACAAGGCCTGAAATCATCCAGGGCTTTATAAAGCTGAATTTCTTCTGATTCTTTATAAAGCGATAACTAATCTCTATCAACATGAAAAGAATCAGACCACCGGAGGTATTTTCGTTACACCACCCGGCAACAATTCCGTAAAGAAACATCCCAAGGGCAAATACCCAGTTTTTTTCCTTTACGGTAGAAGGAACATCTTCTGAAAACAGGCTGACATTGGCAGGATCCAGGTTTTTCCTGTAAAGAGTGATAAAGCCCATGATTATAGTCATTGTGAACATATAATTGCAGGCGCCGTCCTCCCAGAAAACCGTATTGGCAATGGCAGGATCAAGAAACCAGAGCATCGCTAATATATAGCCGTAAAGCTTAATATCGTACTTCTTTTTACCCTGAACATTCATATAGATAAGAAGCGATAAGAGGACAAAAACGCCACCGGCAACCACATTGAACACTCCCTTGACGTTGATGAATAAAAACACTCTCAGAATCATATGGGATACGCTTCTACCTGTGTGGCTGATCCAGTGCTCTACTTCCTGTCCAAAGAGGTCAAAGAAGCTTTTGGCCTCGTGTACAGTATCCCAGTATATAAGGTCATCAGACATATTCGGCGTCAAAAACTCGTAAATAGTAACCGCCAGAAAAGTAATGGCCATCATGCAATAGAAAATTATTTTCCTATTCTTTGTCGACATTAGTGTTATTTTTCCTTTCAAACATAGCCCCAAGATATACCCCAAGAACCGGCAGGATCAGATTTCTACCGATATACGCAGATACAAAGGTGGCCTCTATAACTGTATATATGGAAAGTGACAGGACAACAATAAGTGTCCAGGCATCTTTTCGCTTATAGCATAAATAGATAAAAATCACTACAAGAATACTGATAAGAGCGGTAGGAATGATCCCATACCAATAAAAGAGCCTTACCCAGCCCATATCAAAGAACTCCACGCTCTCATGGTCGGAAAAAAGCTTCCAGGTGACAAAGGCTCCGGAATGCTTGTCATCAGCTCGATACAGATTGTGTATCCTGTTATTCAGTAGTTCATCAAACTTAAGCATAAAGAGCTCATAATCCGTATCCACATAATATCTTGGAATATAGCTCTCTATAGCTGCCCATACAGAGAAGGCAACGCAGAGGCAAGGTGTTATGACACCTGTAACTACAAATGGAGCCTTCCTGTTACTTAAACATGGAATGTATCTCACAAGAACAGCTAGCGCAATCGTAAAAAAGCCAATCATCATACTGGTTCTTGTTGCCGTAATAATATATAGTCCAAAATTGGCCAAAGAAAGCAATACAAAATGCCACCACTTGGCTTTACTTCCATAGACCCATATCCATAAAAGCATCAGAGCGTACATGCATCCCCAAAGAGCATTGGGATGGCCAAAGCCAAACACATATCTGAGCTCTTCTCCGGCTTCTCTTCCGTAGTCCATGTAAAGTGAAACCGTTCCCAAAATACCGGTCAATGACAATAACGCAATTATTCCAAAACCTGTTAATGAAATATAGAACATGGTCTTCATAGTCTTGCCAAGATTTATATTCCTGGCCGCCATGACAAAAGTGGCATATCTTAGCAGATCATTTTTTCCTGTAAGCCTATAGCACATAAACGTAAATACCCAGACAAAAACTATCACTGCCCATTCTTTATTCTCGTGTTCCATTATGAGTACCGCAAAGAACGTAAGAACAAATGTTATTCTGAACACATAGCTTTCCAGAGAAAAAACAAGCGCACTCTTTTCAACGATCATAAGTATCAGCTCAATCAAAAGAGCAATGTAAAAAAGCCTGTTTGCAATTATCTTCCTATTATGTTTTGTTAGTAGCGATCGCGCATATTTCATAACAAGTATTATCTTATATTATTTATTGCTCTTCCTAAGCATTCTCATAACCTTATGATATGCTTTCCTGCAAAAACGTCCCACTGTAATATCAAACTTATGATAAAGCCTCGAGAAAGCTGTTATCCTTGGCATAACAAGATAATCAAATTCCTTTATGTTTTCCCTTAAGTACTTCGGATAAGTATCATCTATCTCAACTCTCTCAAATCTTGCATCTCTTCCAAAGATGTCCTGCCCCAGCACCAGTCTGTCCATGGTCTCTGCCAGGATTTCTCTGTCATTATACTCCTGATGAGCAGCGGCCTTGACCTTCACACCAATTCTCTCTACAGGATTAGTCTGATGATGACCACCCATATAGCCAAAATGCCATCCGCCATTCTCAACGCGAACACTGCGGCTGTCTGTAACAGATACCAGGTCTCTGAGCCTTACTATTCCTTCCTCCGGAATGTTCAGAATAGAAGTAACCTTTGTGCCGAGCCACTTTCTGTCACAGTTCTGAATCTGTGAAAAATCACCTGTTATTGATAAAAGATTTCCAGACTTTTCTTCCATATTGAGAAAAGCATAGAAGTTTCTCTGCGCCAGATGATAGACAAGATTTTTATCAAAGTCTTTGATGATTTTTTCCAATACTTCCGGATTGGGGATCTCATCCAGGTCACCAAAAATGATCACATCATCCTCTGTGGCACCGACTTTCTTAAGTCCCTCCACAAGATGATTTTTTTGAAAATAATCTCTCTCATGGGTCAGCGCCTGAACCGGAGTATCCGTGACCACAACGTATTCTATCCGGTCCAGATAATCCTTAAACAGCTCCTTGTTTTTCTCGAAGCACAGTTCCTTCTCCTCACCGGAAAAGGTCATGGTTGCTTCCTCTATGATGAATTTATCTACATAGGGGCCAAGGACATTAAGCCTTATCTTCAATATGTCTATTTCATTAAAAAAAGGTATCAGATCATAAACCATACTATTGTTTTCCCAAAGCCTTCTTTACCCTGCTTTTTAAATTGTACTTTTTTCCGGTCATCATCAGCTTTCCAAAGGCTTTATCCCCCAGCATCAGCTCATGAACGTATTCATCCTCCTCCGGAGCCCAGTCCGGGAGACTTCTTGTGGCATACTTCCCATAAAAAGGTTCTGACATTATGTTTAGCAGCTCACTCTTCTTCTTTTTAATGCTGAGTCTGGAATATATAAGACTCTTTACAGCAATCGTACAGGTCAGGGTTTTCCTCTCAGATATAATATCCTCGAAGCTCCCATCAGTCCACTTATCCGCATATTGGTCAAAGGCTCTCCATGCATCTACCTGATTTCCCAGAAATTCTTTGTGAAAGCTTCCGGTCAATCCCTCTGAATTGTCCCTGTAAAAGTATAATATATTATCCAGATAAACTATGGACTTTGCTTCATCCAACAGTTCCGCTGTCTGTAAAAGGTCCTCTCCATGGTTGAAATTCTTGCGACCGGCCTTATCATCAGTCATAATTATTTTTTCAGCAAGGCTCTTTTTTATACATTTATTCCACAAGGCATTTAGTGAATCGCCTTCGCACATAACCTCGTAGAAGGGTTTTTTCTCTTCTTCCTGATATATTTTCCCCGGGGTGAAGGGAAATTCAAACATCATATTATCCCTCTCGTCCATATAGGCTGCATTATGAATTATCATGTCCGGCCATTTAGTTTTATCCCTAAGGCCCTTTAAAAATGTCACCAGACAGTCAATGGTGTTTACAGCCAGCTGGTCATCAGCATCAGCAAAAAGAATATAGTCTCCACAGGCTTTCTTCATGCCCTCTCTTCTGGCATTGTAGGCTCCAATGTTCCAGAAATGAAAACTCTTATATTTTGAATTGTTTTCAGAATAGGTGTCGCACAGCTTGGCACTGCCATCCGTAGATCCATTTTCTATCAGCAGAACCTCAAGCTCAACTCCCTTGGGAATATACATAGCATCAACAGACTTAAGGCATTCTTTGAGATATTTTTCCGCATTATAAATTGGAATAACAATAGAGAATGTCATGTGATGTTATGCTCCTCCTTCCTGTTACTGTTCCAGTAACCTATTCGCGCATTCATTCCAGTCGCCTCCGGCGAGGAATGCGCTCACTCCTGAATCATTTTCTTACGAAATGCGCAGCAGTGTGCGCATTTCTACATCTGGTGTTTAGATTTCCACTTATTTGTCCGTCTCCAAAAAAGGAATGGTCTGATTGCCATCTTTATGCGCTTCTTTGGACTGTAGAAATGAGGATAACCCTCATTCTCTCCCCACCACTTATGAAACGCAAAGGGCTCGATGCCTTTATTTTCAGTAAGCGGATGCTCTCGACCGAACAAAACAGCATCTTCCAGCGGCGCCCACCTCATTCCTGCCTCTTCCATCTCATTCTTGTGCATGCAGCACAGGAAAATATCCTCATTGTAAAAATCATCAAAGCCCTTCTCCCAAGGGAGTTTCATCTTATCCGGATACTCCATAAGGCGCTTTGACCTGATGGATACTGAGTTTCCCACACGGCAAATGTTTCCCTGACTATCCCTGTAGGCATAATCATTCTTAGGCAGGGGCCATGGAGAGCCAATATAATCGTAGTTTAAAAAATCATCTCTCCAGTTCTCCGGATGAATGACAAAGCCGTCAGCGTGAACAATAAGCGCAAAATCAGTTTTTATATGCTTATACAGCTCATAGGCCATCTTGTAATTGAACTTATCTATATTATCCAGAATATCCGTGTGACTGTACCTTATCTCTTTTGGCAGATAAAAAGGCTTCTTGTGAGTGATCAGCACCGCATCGCCGAACTCAATCCCACGCATGCTGTACTTCATGGCCTTAACTGTCTCATATACATCAACACTGGTCATGGCAACCAACGTGACATTTGGTAATTTCTTTTTCTTAATCATATCTACCACTATCCCAATTAAACCATCAAAACGATGGTAAATAAAGCCATTTTTACCATTATTTTGATGGTTTGCAATTTATACATGAAATACTTTTATCAGTCCGGTTCTGCGCTCAAGACTACGCCAGATTTTCTTTGCAAAAAACCAACCGTATATAAGTCTTCGGCGAATGTTCTGCCCAAAGATTCTTACCTTCCCGGGCCTTACATTCCTGCGAGCATACAGCCCGGAATGCTTCTTGTATTCTTCAAGTTCAGCGCGACACTCGTCTGCAGAGAACAGCCGGCCCTTTTTATCCTGATAAGTCAGAAAACTGTATATATTCTGCTCTGATGACCAAAAGCCATCAGACACATTATGCCTTGCCCAATACTTTGGAGCAATAGCATATTTAAGTTCTGTGCTGGACATGACAGGCATAAGCGAAAATGATGAGTTAGACAATATAAGGTATCTGGCATTTTTTATCGTAACATAGTCCTTGCCCATGTCAAAGTGATGACACTCATACTCAGGAAGAACCTTTTTAGCCGCCTCTTCATCCTCTGTTATGATCATAAATCTCATATCGGGATTTATTTTCTTCATGTTCTTAATGGCATTGAGCCAATATCTTCTGTCCAAAAACAACTCAGGGCAACTGGTGTACTCACCGCCTCGCATGTTGATTATGCAAAGATCATCTGCAGTATATTCGTAGGACTCAGCTTCCTGCCTTACATGAAGCCACTCGCGAATCTGGTCCCTATATTTTTCAAAATATGATTGATCCTGCATATTGCCATAAATGATGGTATTATCTTCAACCTGCATAAGCATTGGATCAGCACCGCTGATATAACACCCATTGGTCATATCGTGAACAGAATTGCCCATATATAGTCTGTCTTCCTGTTCATGATAAATCTTGTATTTATCCATGTCCTCACGAGAAATCTCGGTACCCATATCGATATCCATGAAGTACATGCCTTTTTGGGAATGAAAGACATTTCCCACCTGACCGGGATTGACAAAACCAAAATCCACGCCCTTTTCCAGCGCAATACATCTTGTCACTATATAAAAGAACAACTGATTTCCCAGGCCATACCCAGGAATAAACTCAGTTCCTATCATTCATTTTTCTCCAATAACTCTCTCTTTTCACTTTAAAAACAAGCTACAACCCCTGCGCCAAAAGACCTCTGTGTCTTACTGGATTATGGTTCTCCCCTCCAGCGTGGTTGTATTGATCTTCTCGTCCTTAACCTCATAGATCACATCACAGTTGGCGATGGTATTAAGTCTATGGGCAATTATCACCATGGTCTTCTTGCCGTGGAAGCCGTTTATAGCCTCCATGACTGCAGCCTCAGTTTCATTATCAAGAGCACTGGTTGCCTCGTCAAATACAAGAATCTCAGGATTGTGGTAAAGAGCTCTGGCAATGCCGATACGCTGTCTCTGACCGCCGGAAAGCCTTACTCCCCTGTCACCTATGGTTGTATCAAGACCCTCGGGAAGGCTTCTTACAAAGTCTGCCAGCTGGGCTTCCTCCATAACCTCCCAGATCCTCTCGTCACTTATCTGGTCAGCGTCAATACCGAATGCAATGTTCTCGCGGATTGTCTCATCCACCAGATAGATTGACTGAGGAATATATCCGATCTGAGCAAGCCAGGAATCGTAGTTACTAAAGATATTGCGGCCATCGCAGAGGATTTCTCCACTCTGAACATGAAGAAGTCCCAAGAGAATATCCACAACTGTGGATTTACCTGCACCGGAAGGACCCATAATTCCCACTGACTGGCCTTTTTTGACCACCATATTGGCACCTGTAAAAATATTGGTCTCAGCATCAGGATACTTAAAAGTGATATCCTTAAGTTCAATCTTATCCTTGAGATGAAGCTCGGGTCCTGCTATGGCAGCTCTTTCTGCCCTCATAGCCTTGTCAGTCTTCATGGATTCTGTCAGGTTCTCATAAACAAAATCAAGTGAATACTGCTCGTAGGCAATCTCTGTAATGTAGGTGTTGATACGGTTTGCAGATGGCATAATCCTGATAGCCGCAACACCGAAGGCTGTCAGCTGCGGAACCAGCATAGCAGCATCGCCGCCCCTGATGATATAGACTAATATGAACAAAAGAACTGTCGCCATAAAAACTGTCTCTATCATAAGCCTTGGCACACTGTTCAAAACAGCATAGTCTCTGGCGATATTTGCTCCGACCTTGCCGGACTCGTAGTAGTTTCGGATATAAAAATCCTGCCTGTTCAAAACCTTAACATCCTTAAGTCCATAGATAGCCTGAATTCTCCATCTGGCAATCCTTGACTGGGTCTCCTGATTTCGTCTTCCTATATCGTTAAGCTTAGGCTTTAAGCCCTTAATGCTTATAGCTGTCATAATAAGCAGAACCACCAGCATAAGAAGGGTCATCTGCCAGTTAACAAAAAGCAGCACTATTCCAAGGCATAAAGAAACCACCAGCTCTGTAGACAGCTGCAAAAATGCAAGAACCAGGGAAAAAACTCTTGGAATATCACTGTCTGTGATTCTGAACACTGTAGGAATATCTGCCCCAAGGTATTCCTCGTAGGGCTTATTAAGAAATTCTCTCATAACACGGCTTATCATATCGTTTCTGGCCCTGGCCACAAATGTATTCTGCCTGTGGATCAGGAATAAAAGATATGCATTCTTTACTACAAAAAGAACGATCATGATAATAAGCAGTGCACAGGCTATCTTTTTATCATCATTAAGTCCAAGTACAGTAATCGCTGTGTTTAGCCACTCACGACTCTCGATAAACTCATGGAGCGAGTCCGGAACAAGTATTGTTGAGACCACAGGAAGCATCATGGATACGCCCAGAGTCTCAAAAACACCGCCTATCAGTATAAGGACAGCCAGTAAAACCAGCTGTCCTTTTTGTTTTTTGTCAAATATATAGTTTATCTTGGTAAGAATAGAAACCTTCTTACCCGCACTATCCGTTGCTGTCATTTATTTCTTTCCTATAGTTCTGTTTGTTATGGCGATATACGCATGACTTCGCTTAGATGGCAATCTTTCTCATCCTATCCGTATAGATGTCATCCATTCTCTTATTGTTGATCCACTTGTCAGGTGCAATCACAATCTTGTTTGGATTGTCATTGAGCCATGCTGCCCACCAGCTAAAAGAGCTGTTGGCCATGATGTGGTGCTTGCACCTGCTCATAAGAGTCATCTCGGCAATATCCGTATATGCGCTCTCATCTAGATCCACCACAAAGAAATTAGGTCCTCTGAAGTGGTTCTTACACCACTCTTTATCATCAGTAAATATAAAGAATACTGCGTTCGGGAACTTCTTTCTTATCTCATTGATCGCATTCTTATAGTATTTCTCTGTGCAGATGTGGTGAATGTGAATATGCTCGGCATCAATATAGTCGGTTCTTCTGATGTGAAGACTCACTGACTCGCAACATTCTACCTGCTGAAGTGTGGTCCAGCTAACGCTGTCCTGCATTATCTCCTGAGGCCTCTTCTCGAACTCCTCTTTAAGCTCTTCTATAACTGTAGGGTCCTGGAAATACTTGTCGCTCTGCCAGTAGCCCACAAGATAAGCCTCCTCAACCTCTAGTATCCTGGGTTCAAACATCCCTTCCTGCTCATCGATCCTGAAGGTCTTACGTCCTGTAAGCTTTCTTCTGATCCTGCTGAAGATATCCATTTTGGAATCAGTAATCTTTACAACTTCGTCCTTTGTTGCTCTGTCGTACTCTATTCCAAACCTCTGAAGAACAGGCTCTCTGAGCTCATCATCAATAAAGCCATTTACATCATCAATCTTAACTTCTCTGCCCAGTTTCTTTAACTGCTTGTATAAAGCGTACTGGAACATCTGATTGCCCATTCCGCCCTTTAGCTGAATTATTACCATAAATACTCCGCCCTCATTAAGACACAAATATAGACTAAGACATGTCTTAATCTTCATTATACCTTAATCCCACGTTATTCTCAAACTATTCCACTCGCTGTGCAAGCAAAGCCATGTTCATCGTGTTACTGTTCACTCGCATGCAGCTCGCTCCAGTAACCAATTCGCGCACTCACTATTTGCTTGCTCCGGCAACATACTCCTCTTCATACCACTGCTGGAACATAAGGATATACCATATCTGAATTCTGTAATATCCCCGCTCAGTAAAATCCGTCCACATCTTCCACACAACGTCAGGGTCAAGTATTCCCTGCTCCGATAGCTTTTTCCTGTCGATCAGGTTTTCTGCCCACTGGCGCAGGTCAGAGTCCATAAGCCATTTATCTATAGGAATAGAAAAGCCCTTCTTTGGCCTTTCCATCATTTCCCTTGGTACATACTTATAGAGGACATCGCGAAGTACCTGTTTCCCTACGTTTCCTTCTCTTAAATACTCCACAGGCAGTGTCCAGGCGAATTCCACCAGATCCCTGTCAAGCATAGGCACACGAGTTTCCAGTGAAACCGCCATGGCAGTCCTGTCCACCTTCACCAGAATGTCGTCAGGATGGTAGACCAGCATATCCATAAGCATGCACTCATGATTAACCTCAGCCATATAATCGTTTGCCAGTTCCGTATACTTGTATGGCAAAACTGTTTTGCTAAGCGCAATCTTTTTTGTCAACGGATCTGTCTCGTGCTCCATCTTGTGGAGATCACAGGGGCCCTTGGCTCCGAGAAGAGTACCCTTAATCCTGTAGATATCCTTTTTCGCAAGAGGCGAATGCAGAACAATACTGCTTACAGGCTTTCTTACAAAATAAGGGATATTTCTCATCTTGCCCCATATCCTGCTTATTGACTCATAGGAGGTATAACCGCAAAAGAGCTCATCACCCGCATCTCCTGAAAGAGAAACCGTAACATGATCTCTTGTCATCTTACTTACAAGATAAGTCGGTATCTGCGAAGAATCCGCAAAGGGTTCGCCAAACATTCGGGCAAGCTTGGGGATAACAGCCTTGGCATCATCTTCTGATATGTACAGCTCAGTGTGCTCCGTGCCAAGGTGCCTTGCAATCTCGGCTGCCTGCTCTGCCTCGTTATATTCCTTATTGTTCATACCTATGGTAAAGGTCCTAACCTTTCCAGGCGCCAGATCCTGCATAAGTGAAACAATAGTACTAGAGTCAATTCCGGCAGAAAGAAATGCTCCAACAGGAACATCCGCTACCATCTGATCTCTTATGGAAGCCTTTAAAAGCCTTTCAAGCTCATTAGCCGCTTCCTGCCTTGTTCCGGTAAAAATATTGCTCTGCCCTTTTCTTGCAGCTTCCTTCATGGACCAGTAAGCTATTTCCTTGTTCTTAAAGGTATCTACATCCACCTCAAGAATAGTACCTGCCTCAAGCTTGTTGATGCCCTTGTAGATCGAATAGGGCGCAGGTATATATCCTTCAGTGAAATAGATATCAAGAACCTCAGTATTTATGGCATTATCAAAACCATCTACAACTCTAAGGCACCCTATATCAGAGGCAAAAGAGAAAGCGCCTGCAACCATTCCGTAGTAAAGAGGCTTTTCTCCCACTCTGTCCCTTGCAAGGGTAACAGTATTCTTTTCCTTATCATAAACAGCAATAGCAAACATTCCCTTACTCATTTTAAGAGCTTCTACTATTCCGTATGCTTCTATTGCTTCCAAAAGAATCTCTGTATCAGAAGTACTCTTAAAGGATGTAACCTTTCCCTCTTTTACCAGCTTATCCTTGATCTCCTGATTGTTGTAGATCTCGCCATTATAGACCATAATGCAACGGCCGCTGTGTGACACAAAGGGCTGGGCACCATTCTTGGAAAGGTCGACAATAGACAGTCTCCTGTGGCCAAGCGCCACCTTTTGGTCGTCACTAATATAGATTCCACCATCGTCAGGACCTCTGTGAAGCATCCTGTCGTTCATCTTCTGTATGTTGGCCCTTGCGTCGCCTTTAAATTTGAGAAGTCCTGCAATTCCGCACATATTTCTTTACCTTTTCCCAATTTACATCATGTTCATCTTATATATTTATATAGTGACCATCCATTCATTCGACCAAAAGCGTGGTGTAATCGTATCCCTCAAGATAACTCTCGAACTCTTTAAGATACTCCTTATAATTCTCCCCAGTCAGTCTATGAGCACCGCTGACCGCGCCTTCATTTTTTTCTTCACCGGCAATAGTGTCAAGAATCCATGCGTTGATCTCCGGGCTATAGTGGCCGGCATCACGGTAATTCGAAAGGTCCCCGGTAATCCCTGTCTCCATGTCAAATCCATAGATGTGGATGTTATCACACTCCAGCATAAGCTCCGTTGCCGTCTTTATGAAACTCATAAACTTTCCTGTTTTTCCTTCTTCCTTGATTCCGCCCCAATAAGCAAGAGAATATGGCGGGTAAAAATATAGGAAAGTGGTCTCCGGATGCTCTTTTGCCAAAGCTACAATGTTCTGGGAAACGTTGCCTGCAAGGAGTTCCAGCTCTTCATTAGTTGCAGGAAGTATCTCCGTAGGCTCTTCAAAACTGTTCCTTCCTCCAAGGGCCTCCAGTGCTCCAAAGGTGTTGTCATTTCCGGTAAAGCTGTATTCGTCAAAAGAGGTATATCCTCCCGGAGTTCCCGTAATAAACCTCCACAAACATGGCAACGTATAGTTGATCACTACATCCCTGTTCAAAAGATATTTCACATCATCAAAGGGATTATCGTTCGTCAGCCACACCGGGAATTCTCCCATATCTGTGCGCATCTCATCCTTGTCTGTCGCAAGCATCGTATAATCAATAGTTCTAAGTACGTATTTTACGCTATGTCCGCTATTATAGGCAACCTCCAGATTGCTATTCAGTTCCTTGTTAGTTGCCCCGGAATAGCAAACCTTGATGGTGTTCACCCCAAAGAGCTCGTCCATCTGTGAAGCCCTGAAGTTCTCCGCCATTGAAGTTCCCGTAATAATAGCATCATAATCAAAGTGCTTTGTAATGCCGTCGTTCTGGGATCTCTGGTCCCCCAGCAGATAAAACAGCTGCTCCCTTGGTGCTCTATAATGAAAAAAGGGATCCACCACAAATACAGCTCCGCCAAGAAGCGAAACTGTTATAAGTGAAAGTAATAAAAATGTCACAAACCACTTTTTTCCGGTCATCTTAAATCCTACTCAAAACCATCCAAGCTCTCGCCGAAGACACCCTCGATGAGCATTTTTCTTTGGCTGCTATCAAAAATTGAAATACAAGAAGGTTGAAACGGTGCTAAGTGAAATCAGACACAAAATAAAAAGGACCCAGGTGCTGAGTACACTCAACACATTTCTTTTATACTCTGCCTGATAATTGTTCTTCATACAAAGGCAAATTACCAATGCAAATATCATAAAGATCACGAGACTTATCCAAAGCGCCGCAACGGTACTGTTTGCAACTCCCAAAACTTCCAATGCTGCTGTGAGTTTAGGGATGCGGAAGGGCTCCAGGATCTCCTGCCTTACTACGTAGTATTGAACACTAAATCTCTTAAGGATAGAAATCCACATTTCAACAGAATCAGCTCTGAATAAGAGCCATGCCACATTGATAAAAGCAAAGGTTACAAGCCATTGCAACGCTCTGACCAGCTTCATGATATGCTTTCCCAAAGGCAGCTTCCCTATAGACAAAACGCCGGCCTCATAAATTCCATGTGTTATTTTATTGAAACACTGGGCAAGTCCGTGTAGAATCCCCCACAGAATAAATGTCCAGTTTGCACCATGCCAGATACCACTGATGAGAAATACGATCATCGTATTCAGATACGTTCGTATTTTCCCTTTCCTGCTGCCACCAAGTGGAATATATATATATCTTGTAAGAAACCTGGTAAGGGTCATGTGCCATCTTTTCCAGAAATCAGCAACAGACAATGCCTTGTAAGGCGAATTAAAGTTCATTGGAATTTCAAGATTCAGCATAAGTCCCAGGCCAGTCGCCATATCGCTGTATCCGCTAAAATCAAAGTATATCTGAAAGGTATAGGACAACATCAGAATAATGATTTCAGGAACTGTCAGAGCGCCCTCTCCTACTGCAATTGCTCCTGCCTGATTTATTGCCCAGTTCACCGCATTTCCAAACACGTCTGCTATAAGGACCTTTTTACTTAGTCCCCTTACAAATAGCATTATACCCTTCGACAGATTGTCGAAATCCATATTCCATTTCGACCTATCTTTAAACTGCGGAATCAGTTCAGAATGAAGCACAATTGGTCCCGCCACAAGCTGCGGAAAGAAGGTCACAAAAAGAGCATATTCCAGGAACGAATAATCTTTTACCTCGCCCTTGTATGCGTCAACAATAAATGATATCTGCTGGAAAGTAAAAAAGCTGATTCCCAGCGGAAGTACAACGTGCCTTAGAACAAAGTCCGTCCTGAATAGTGCATTCAGGTTTTCAATAAAGAAATCATAATACTTAAAATAAAAGATGACAGCAATGTTAAAAATCACACCTGCTATCATCAATAATCGCCTTGTGCCGCCTTCTTTTCCGGCAAAAGAGCTGTCCATCAGCCTGGAAATGGCGAAATTGACCACGATAGAGCCACAGATGATCACAAGGTAGCTCACATTAAAGTAGCCGTAAAACCACAGAGACATAGCCAGAAGAAAAAGCTTTGCCAGCCTGTCCTTACCAAGCCTGTTTAATCCGAAATACCCGATAAGTGTCAGGGGCAGAAAGCACAATATAAAAATGTATGAATTAAACTGCATAAATCATCTACCCTCAAGAACTCTCTCGAAGTATCTCTCCCATTTCTCATTGGCAACCTTTGGATCGTATTTTCCCTGAACCAAAGCTGCCTTCTGACCTATTTTATCTGCAAACTCTTTATCCGACAACACCTTTGTTATAGCATCTGCCATGGCTGACCTGTCATCAACAGGCACAAGTATACCATTTTCTCCACTTATTATCAGGTCTTTGGGACCGCCGCAAGGGCAATCTGTAGAGATGCATGGAAGTCCAAGGCTCATAGCCTCAATAAGAGCGTTAGGCATTCCTTCCTGCCTGGAAGCAAGAATAAAAAGAGCAGTCTTTTCAATATGCTCGGCCACGTTGCTTACCATTCCGACAAAAGAAACGTTCTTCTCAATGCCGAGATTTATTGCCAGATGGCGTAGCTTTATCATATCCGGGCCATCACCAAAAAGCTTTAGCTGGTAGTCCGAATATCCCTTTTTAAGGACCTCTGCAAAAGCCTCCATTACAAGGCTCTGATTCTTGTTCTCGTCAAGTCTTCCTACCATTACAATGCTCTTTTCCCGCTCTCCAACATATCTTGGACGGATAAACGCTGGATTTATGGCATTAGGAAGGATGGTGCATCTCTTTCTAAGGTGCACCGGGAACCATTTTCTGGCAGCTGTAGTCTGCACAATAATACCTGCTGCCTTCCCAAAGGTTGCAAGCATGCCGCTTTTTAGTGCCAAGTCGCAATATTCCATCTCAGGATCAGCCCTTACTGAAACAACAACCTTTATGTCCTCTCTCGTCGCTGTAGAAAGTGCCATTATATTGTTTTTTCCAATAAAACTAAGGATTAGATCCGGTTTTAATTCTTTCCAGATTCCGGTAAGCTTGTCACTTCTCTTTTTGAAGTTTTTTAAACGACCTTCCTGCTCATCTTTTAATAAGGCAGAAAAGACCCTCTTTATTCCGCCCTTCTGTCCTCCTTCAGGATCAACCCAGGCGGGATTTTCATCGGGATCACATACAAGTACCGCCCCGTCAGCTCCAGCGGGAACCACCTTCCATGCCCCATGCTTCACTTCATACTCCTCGGTCGCAAGGTAAGTGGTAACAAGAGTTACCTTGTAGCCCTGCTCAAAAAAGTAATCGGCAAGGTTTACCATGACTCTCTCCGCACCACCCTTCTGAAGAGAGCCAATGTACATAGCTATATGTGGTTTTTCTTTCATCCCCTCACCACTCAAAGCGTAATTCCCTCACATTCTCTAAACTCATCCTTCGTTTAGTGATACCGGCCTCGGAAATCGATGTACTCATATCATATAGTACGAATACCACTGCTGGAAAATGAAGAACGACCATGCAATCTTACTGTAATTAGCACCGGTTGCCGGTCCACCGTCTCCATTTACAACATAATTGTTTATAAACTTTGATACATACTCAGAATCAAATACTCCCTGCTTCTTCAAAAACGATGTGCTGCTGAAATCAAGAAGCTGTTCTTTTAATGGGCCTCTCAGCCACTGATCCATTGGTACACCAAATCCGGTCTTTGGTCTGTCCAAAAGCTCTCTTGGAATATAGTCGTAAGCCAGATCCTTAAGGATATGCTTCTTATCCCCATTCATATATTTAAACTTATGAGGTATCCTGAAGGAATACTCCATTACATCCGTATCCATGATCGGACATCTTGCCTCAAGAGAATACTTCATGGAAGCCCTGTCCATTTTTACTAAGATGTCCTCCGGAAGATAAGTATCCATATCCAGAAGCATTCTTCGGGTCTGGAAATTGCCCACATTGTATATGGTCTCCATAGGATACAGGACAGGAGCGATATTGCCGGGCAGATTGTAATCTGTCGCAAGATAATCCGCTGCCTTCATTGGCTCATCAAGCCTCTCAATGCCGGTTATAAAAGCATGAGCTGCCTTTACATAGCCTTCAGATACAAGCTGAGTCTTGGTCTCAGGGTCTCTGTTATTTGCAACTACCTTTACCTTGAAGGGCATTTTATCAAGCAAAGTACCGTCGCCAAAGGGTATCTTTCCCACAGCGTTTACAATAGCACCTGGTATCTCAAGCATTTGAGCCTGTGCCACATTTTCATATACATTATATCCGCAGAAAAACTCATCGCCTCCGTCTCCTGACAAAGCAACGGTAACATCTTTTTTTGCCAGTTTGCTGACGAGCATTGATGGAATCTGTGAATTATCAGCAAAAGGCTCGTCATAATACTGCGGAATACTGCTTACAAGATCAAACATCTCCTTCTCAGAGATGTAAAGCTCTGTATGATCGCACCCGAGGTGCTTAGCCACCTTTTTGGCATATTCAGCCTCATTGTACTCCGGAACATCAAAGCCAATACAAAAGGTCTTTACCGGTTTATCCGATAGTTCCTGGGCAATAGCAGTTATCAGCGATGAATCATAGCCTCCGGACAAAAAAGTTCCCAAAGGAACATCTGCAATCATACGGCCCGCCACAGAATTTCTAAGGCGCTGCTTTAAACCTTCCTTTGCCTCCTCATAATTCTCAACAGGGTTTTGGCTTTCTCTGGCATATACATCTTTGATATCCCAGTATTTCCATTTTTTGATATTGCCATTCTTGAACTTGAGGATTGTCCCCGGCTCAAGCTTGTATACATCCTGGAAAATAGTCTCCGGCGCAACAATATACTGATTGTAAAGAAATCTTGGCAGTATCTGTCTTCTGATCTCTCCCTTAAATCCCGGGCATTTCATGATTGGCTTAAGCTCAGAACCAAAGACAAGGTTTTCACCGTCAACCCAGTAAAAGAGAGGCTTCTTACCGATTCTGTCCCTTATAAGGTAGACATCCTCTGTATCCCTGTCATAAAGCGCAATAGCAAACATACCATGAATGTGGTCAACCATATGGATTCCCCATTTAAGGTATGCTGCAATTATAACTTCCGTATCACAGGTGGATTTGTAGGGATAATCCTTTAGCTCCTCTTTGAGTTCAAGGAAATTGTATATCTCTCCGTTATAGACAATGGTTATTCTTCCATTGGCGGAATGCATCGGCTGATGACCAAGGGGCGAAAGGTCCAGAATGGCTAGTCTCCTCTGAGCCAGACCTATGCTGTAATCATCCCTGCCCTCGTAGATAGATACTCCACTGTCATTGGGGCCGCGATGATACATGGTATCGTTCATGATCCGCAATTCTTCTTCAGTTATTCTCTTTTTTGATATGTATCCGCAGATTCCGCACATATACTATTTAGATAATCCTTCCACTGTCTGAAAATAGCATCAACGCTCGCTATTTCTTTTATATTCCGGGCCGCTTCTCCAAAGCTGTTTGCCAGCTCTTTATCTTCAATAAGTCTGCAGATCCTGTCTGCAAGGGCATCCTCATCCCCAACCGGAATAAGGAATCCGTTTTTCCCATCTTCTATGACCGCTCTGGGACCGCCGCAGGGACAATCCGTAGACACCACCGGCATTCCCATCGCCATTGCTTCCAAAAGAGAGTTGGGCATTCCTTCATAGTCTGAACTATAGGCATAAACCTCACCCTTAGGGATTTCCACCTCCAGAGTGTTACATGCTCCCATCAGAAAAACAAAGCTCTCTGCATTGTTTTCTTTTATGATATTCTCCAATATTTCTTTTGTTCCATCCATGGAATCGGGACCATAGATTTTAAGCACATAGTCAGGGTGCTTATCATGTACTTTCAAAAAAGCTCTGACCAGCATCGGCTGATTCTTGAAATCCACAAGTCTTGCATGGTGAACAACCGCCTTTTCAGGCTTATCCCATCTCTTCACCTCGAAATACTTTGGATTTATAGGATTCATGATTATTCTGGAATTATCCTGAAGATATGGTTTAAAGAAGTCTTTCTGTTCCTGAGTCTGGTAAACGCAGCCTGCAGCCTTTGGGAAAAGCCATTTTATCTGGATATTATCCGAAAAAGCATCGTAATATCCTATAGGATTGATCCTTATTGAAATAACAACCGGTATTTTACTGCTTCCGGCAGCCATAAGTGCTCTGTAATTTGCTCTATGGGCAAAGGCCACAAGGATATCCGGCTGATACTCCTTAACGAACTCCTTAAGATATTTGACCCTTAGCAAAAATTTGGTAACTCTGTTCTTTCTGTCATCCTCTTCTCTGAGGCCCACATGGACTCTTGTTACTCTCGGGTCAAGTACAAACTCGTTCTCATCATACCATTCAGTTGCCACATAAACCTCGTACCCTTCCTTGGCAAACTGATTCGCAAGGTTAGTAACTACACGCTCGGCACCGCCCTGGCACAATGTATTTAGATGAAATGCAATTTTCTTCATGAAATTGGTCTCTGTAGTATCACTTTCTCACGAAACCCGCAATGGCAGCGTGTTTCAGTTTTTCGTTCATTTTTCATACTTCTTTAGTATATCATGAATTGAGGTTTTGTACTTCTCAGGAGCAAAGCTCTCGGCTCTTTCAAGGGACTTTGCAGCGAATTTGCTGCGAAGCTCTTCGTCTTCAAGCAGCTTCTGTATCTGTAAAGCCAGTACTCTCTCGCCCTCTGTGATGACCTCCGGGTCCATGTTAACAGTCTCGTCCATATCAGGTACAAGGATTCCATAGTCTCCATGAACCGGCTCAGTAATACTGCTACCATCTGGAATTTGACTTATAAGATCCTCATATTGCTTCTCTGAAAGAAGTATTTCTCTTGGTCCTGTTTTACAATCTGTTGAAATAACCGGTTTGCCCAGAGCCATGCCCTCGAGCACTGCATTGGGAAAGCCCTCATGATTAGAGGCACATACATAGACATCCGCCTTAGAAACATAGGCAAAGGGATTCTTCCTGACACCTGGGAAAAATACAGCACTTCCTACCTCCAGCTTATTAGCCAGTTCCTGATATCCGCTCCAGTCTCCGGCTCCCAGAACCATAAGTTTTGCCTTAGGATTTTCTCTGTGAACCAGAGAAAAAGCCTTTACCAGATGCCACATGCCTTTTATATAGTCATTCCTTCCCATGGAAGCCAGCACAAGATCCTCATCAGAAAACGGATAATCCGCTATTTCTTCTGTGCCTTTTTTTCTGATATCTGCTATATCCAATGGGTTATAGATATAAGAACTCCTATCATAGTTAAAATCAGAATGAAGCTGTCTCATTATCTCCTTGGAACAGGAGAGGACCTGGTCGGAACGATTGCAGAAAAGGCGCACCTGCTTTGCATTCTCCATATCTGTCTGACATCTTAATCCGGTAAGGACCTTCTCTTTTCCCTTGGACAGCACATTCACATAGTTGGCAGATCCGCCAAAGCTGTAGGCAATATCTATATTCAGGTCTTTCTTTATTTTCCTGACTTTCTTTACCCTTTTGATAACATTTATTATTTTATTTGCAATGCCTTTTTTGGCAGGAACGTCAATATCTATAACCTTAAGTCCGGTAACATCGTAGTTGATGTCCTTAGAGCTGAATATCAGGATGCATACATCATAGTACTCCTGCATCAGCCTTGCAGTTGCAACGCAAACTCTCTCAAAGCCACCCTGATGCAGCATAGGGACCATCAGCATAAGTTTCTTCATACTTAGAAATGTCCTCTCTCATAGAAAAACGCCAGAAGTTTAGCCTGTGCTTTTACATCAAAGCCGGCAGCCCTGAGCTTGCCCTGAATATACTCTGAAGACTGACTTCTGTCCCCAATGGAATATTCAATTGAGCGGTGCATATCCTTTACATCAGAAATGTTCTTCATCTCTCTGATATATCTGTCTTTAGTCGCCTCATCAGGAACATTCAATGCTTCAAATCCAATTCCCTGATCAAGGACATCTATATCCGGCGCATCCTCGTTTTCAAAAATGCTTTCTCTTCTCTCGCCTGCGATTGCTGTAAAAGTCTGGTTAAGCTTGATCTCTTCCATAAGCGGATCAGCATGATAATCCTCGTGGAAAAGAAGATCATCCAGTATCTTTCTAGCCCAGTCCCTGGGTTCGCTGTTGATACTTCTCATAGAAACAAGCTCTGTCACATCCACTTCAGAAGTAACAGAATCCGAGACAAGACATTGAAGTCCCGCAGCCTGCGCCTCTATTACACTTCCGGGAAGACCTTCATACCTTGAAGGAAAGCAGAAATAATCCATGGCCTGATAGTATTCGCAGGCATTGCTCTTATTTCCTGCAAAAATACATCTGTCATAGATATGCAGCTTGTCTGCAAGTTTTTTCATATCATCCATCAGAGGCCCTTTGCCAAGCATAAGAAGCCTTACTCTCATGCCATGGAGCATGCTGTACTGATGAAGATCGTCATTGTCCAGCATTCTGCATACCTGAGCAAAGACATTCAGCAAAAACTCATGGTTCTTGGCATATCGAAAGCTTCCGACATGTCCTATGACAAGAGCATTGCTAACTCCGAGCTCTGCCCTTATCTTATTTCTCACCTCTTCATTATAGGAAAAACGCTTAAGATCAATGGCATTAGGAACTATCCTGACGCTTCCTGCGTCCATAAGATTCTTTCCGAACACAGCGATTCCCGCCTCTTTTGAGCAGGCAAAGTTATAATCTGTTACACCCTCCCTGTGAAGCGGTTTTCTGAAAAGTTTAGTAGCCAACCCCTTTACGCCGGCGTCAACTCCTGCACTCCTTGCATGAGCAACACAGATAGGAACCCCGTATTTCTTGGCAATAGGCAGATAAATAGATGCTGTGCTGGTCATATGTCCCTGCACAACCTTCCACTCACCCTGGTGTTCCTTAAAAAACTGTTTTATCGAAGCTTTGTAGTCTGCCAGATTTGCCCCGGTAAACTTAGGAAGGCAGAATATCCTTGCACCAAGTTTTTTTACTGTACTATCAAAATAGTCCGGCTCTCGAACTGCCATTAGTTCATCAGAAGTCGGACTCTTTTTACCTGTTTTTTCCGGAGAAGAATGAACAAGAAAGTCAAATTGAATCTTATCCCTATCCATATTGCGATAGAGATCGATGATACGACATTCAGCTCCACCCACATTCAATGTTCCCAGTACATGAAGTACGCGAATTTGTCCATAACCGTATTCCATACCTTATTTCCTTTTTAACTCCCGCTTAAGCCAAAGAACAATATACTTGCTCTTAGCTGTTATATATTCAAGAAGAGCTCCTCCTGCTCCCTTTACCTTACTCTTTTGCTCAAATAATTCGTCAAAAGATACAATATCTGCTCTGTCAAACAATTTCTCTGTCTGCTCAATTTCTCTGTCTGACATTGCACTTGTGTGAAAAACAAAGGTTACATAACCTTCCTTTTTGCTCTTTAAGGTTTTTTTCCTGCTGATAGATATGGGATAAAAAGTAAGACCATCCATCTCATAGGGCTCTGTCCCATAGCCATCCGTCATCTTGTGAAAACCGTTTTTTACAAGAGCCTTTAACGTGCTTCGGTCATAGGAGTGAGACGGTGCCATGAAAAAATCTGTGACTATTCCATGACTCTTTAATATCCTCTTGCCTTCCCTTATCATCTCATCCTGTCTTTGATAAGGGATGCCGGCAAACTCTGATTTATCCCCTATAGGAAATAATCCGGACTCTTTTGTTATATAAACATGATTAAAACCATGCATAGCCACAATCCAGCCATCATTCTGAAGACTTTTGATATACTCCCAGAAGTCCTTCCTCGGCTCGTTTTTCTTTAGTTTTACATCCTTGTTGTCCGGTACTACTCCGATAAGGGGTTTTACTCCATGTTTATCCAGTATGGCTTTAAATTTTTCAAATTTGACCCAGTCCATATCCGGAGTAATATCGTCCATTCTTATTGCGATTTTCATAAGTTTGCCTTATACCACTCTATTGCCAGCTCGATTCCGGCCTTAAAGTCATAAGAAGGATCATATCCAAGATTCTGTCTGGCCTTGGAAATATCCGCATTTGAATCCCTGATATCACCGGCTCTTGGTGGTCCGAAAATTGGCTCCACGTCAACTCCAAGGACATCTGTAAGATGATGATATACGTCGATTAGAAACTCTCTTCCGCCTGCTCCGATGTTGTAAGCTTCTCCTGCCGCCTCCGATGAAGCAAGGCATGCACGAAGGTTGCCCTCTATAACGTTGTCCACGTAAGTAAAGTCTCTTGACTGCTTTCCGTCACCATTGATTGTAGGAGTCTCACCGTTCATAAGTTGCTTAAGGAACTTAGGGATAACAGCTGCGTATGCTCCGTTTGGATCCTGTCGTCTTCCAAAAACATTGAAATATCTTAAGCCATAGGTATCAAGACCATAAAGCTTTTTGTAGAGCTTACCGTATTCCTCATCAGTCTTCTTTGTGAGAGCATAAGGAGAAAGAACATTTCCCTCCTGTCCCTCTTTCTTGGGAAGAGTTGTCGAATCTCCGTAAACAGAAGAACTTGAAGCATAAACAAACTTCTTTACCCCATTCTGTCTGGAAGCTTCCATCATGTTGAGGGTTCCTCTTATGTTGATTTCCTCGTATAAAAGAGGCATTTCAATGCTTCTCGGAACACTGCCCCAGGCAGCCTCGTTGAGAACATAATCCACACCCTCTGTGGCCTTCATGCAGGCATCAAGGTCCCTGATATCCTCCTGAAGGAATGTGAACTTTGGATTCTCCATAAAGGGCTGGATATTCTCAATGTGACCTGTGGAGAGATTATCCATACACCTTACGGTATATCCCATGTCAAGAAGTGCCTCGCATATATTTGAACCAATGAATCCTGCTCCGCCTGTTACAAGGAACACACTATTCTCCGGAAATTTTAACTCTTTGTAGCTCATATTTTACTCTTTCTAATCCATCACGGCACAATTCATATATCTGCTCGCATATATAGGAACTTGCGCCTGTAATTGTATTTTATAAAACTAATTATAGTCTCCAGTAGTCGAAATCAGGTGCTGTGTAGTCTTCAAGATTGAATATTCCCTTAAGGTCCATGAATACTTTGGTCTTGTGGGATGCATTAAAGAACTTTGCAATATCAGCAGGCTTATATCCCTTGAAATCTTCATGTGCAACAGCCATGATAACTGCATCCATATCTTTTACATCACTAAGGGTGTTAAATTCGATGCCATAAAGTCTCTTTGCCTCATCTGCATCAGCCTGAGGATCAACTACTACAGGAGTGATTCCATACTCACCAAGTTCCTTGTAAATATCGATAACCTTTGTGTTACGAGTGTCTGGACAATTCTCCTTAAATGTAAATCCGAGGATCGCTACTTTCGCATTCTTAACAGGAATATCATTGGCAATCAGTCTCTTTACAGCTGCCTCAGCAATGTATTTGCCCATGTCATCGTTTATACGACGACCTGAAAGGATAATCTGAGAATGATATCCAAGTTCCTCAGCCTTGTAGGTAAGATAATAAGGATCAACACCGATGCAGTGACCGCCAACAAGTCCCGGTCTGAAAGGAAGGAAATTCCACTTTGTACCTGCAGCCTCAAGAACGCTCTTTGTATCAATTCCCATCTTGTTAAAGATGATTGAAAGCTCGTTCATAAATGCGATATTGATATCACGCTGGGAGTTCTCGATTACCTTTGCAGCCTCAGCAACTTTGATTGACTGTGCCTTATAAACACCGGCAAGAGCTACCAGAGAATATACCTTGGCTACAACGTCAAGAGTCTCTTCATCCATACCGGATACAATCTTTGTAATGGTATCAAGTCTGTGGACCTTATCACCTGGGTTGATACGCTCAGGTGAGTAACCAACCTTGAAGTCTACACCGCACTTAAGTCCGGATTCCTGCTCAAGAATAGGAACGCAGATATCCTCTGTTACTCCCGGATATACAGTTGACTCATATACTACAATACTGCCCTTTGTAAGATACTTTCCAAGAGTGTGGCTTGCACCTTCAACCGGAGAAAGATCCGGTGTGTGATCGTCATTTACAGGTGTAGGAACCGCTACAACATGAAATTTGCACTCGCGGAGCTTCTCTGGGTCAGCTGTAAACTCTACCGAAGTCTCCTTGATAGCATCGTCGCCCACTTCTCTTGTGGGGTCAATGCCCTTTTTGTAAAGTTCAACCTTGGCTGCATTAAAATCATATCCAACTACCTTGATTTTTTTTGCATAGGCTACTGCGATAGGCATTCCAACATATCCAAGACCTACCAGTGAAAGTTTCTCTTCTCCTGAAAGGAGCTTCTCATATAAATCCATTGTTTGTTCCTCCAAACTCATATTTTCAAAATATAAAAAATGCATTGTCGCCATATAGGCACTTTCGCAATGCGCACTAAGCCGAATTCCCAGAATGCTATCGCATTCTATTTCATGCGTCTTGTCGCCCTCTTATACGATTATACTACATCTGTCAAACCGATAATGCGTCTTATTTCCTGCATATATTTTTCGGTTATCTTATGCCTGTCAAAATTTTCTTCCACATATTCTCTGGCTTTTTTGCCCATTTCTCTTCTTTCGTCCATGGAAAGCTGCATGAAGGCATTCAGAGCATCCACAAGACTCTCTGTGCTCCTTGATTCAAATAAGAGTCCTGTCTTTTTGTCTTCAATGATTTCCTTGCATCCACTGATGTTAGACGCAAGGCACGGTCTCCCAGTTGAGGAGGCCTCCATCAGAACATTTGACATTCCCTCATGATAAGAGGGATTTACTATGGCATCGGCTTCCTTTATGTAGGGATGAATATTCATGGCAAATGGGATCATCTTGAAAAATCCCTGCTTCTCAGCATCTTTTATCCTATCCTCATAATCGTCATCAAAATATCCTATTCCGGCAAAAGAAACCTTGTCTCCATATTTATCATGAAGGAGCTTTGCGGCCGACAGATATTCATCCATGCCCTTTTCCTTCATGATCCTGCCTACATACAAAAATCTTGTGACATCATCTTTATGCCCCGGATACTCTTCAAAACTGTGCTTTTCAAGATTAACCCCGGATCCGTTAACTGTCACATGCCTTTTGGCCTTTATACCATTTTTCTCAAAAATGCCCCGGTTCTCTGCGTTCTGGAAAAAAAGGCACTCACAGTTTTTTAGTGCAAACCTGTACATAAACACAATGACTTTTAGTAATAAACCACCTCTTTCAAAGGTGCTGCCAAGACCTGTCACTGTAGAAACAAAGGGCACTTTCAGCTTTTTACAGGCATACCCGCCATAGATATTTGGTTTAATGGTATAAGTAAGCACTATGTCCGGCTTTTCATTGCCAATAAGGCTCTTATAAGCCTTCACAAGAGACAGATCCCTCTTGGGATTAACTCCTCTCCTGTCTATATCCGTATGAACAACCCTGCAGCCTTCCTCTTTAAACTCCTTATCCTTCAAATCATCCGGAAGACTTATTACCACTTCAAGGCCTTCTGCAAGAAGTTTTTTCACAAGTTCGTTTCTGAATTCATACAGACCGACTGCGGAATTCGCAAGTATCAATGCTTTTTTCATATTAAATTTCACTTTCTAGTCGGTGATGCTCAAAAGCTTTTCTACGACTTCCTCCATAGTATTGGGTTTAAATAGTACAGATGTAACCCCTTTTGAATAAAGGCCCTCAGGATTATCAAAGAAGAGGCTCTTCATTCCAAGCTGCATCGGAGCAGTAAAGTCCTTTGTAGGATTATCGCCGACATAGACAATTTCCTCGAAAGGAAGCCTGAATCTGGTCTGAAGTATGCGAAAAGCTATATCGCAGGGCTTCCTGAACTGAATGCCCCCAAGTTCATCAGTAATTATTATTTCATCTGCTTTTTTATCGAGCCCTAAAACCTTAAGCTTGTTCTTCTGTCCTTCCACTCTTCCGTCAGTTATTATGCCTATCTTTACGTTCCTCTCCTTAAGGGTATCTATAACTCTTTCCATTTCCGGATACATGGAAATATCCGGATCATTTTTTCTATAAACTTCAATCACCTTCTGGAGCTCATCTTTTCTTCCAATATCATCAAGAAGACAGTCAAATGCAGGTTTTCCCTCTTCAAAATACTGCCAAAGCTTATCGGCATAGGAGGGATTGCCCAGGTACTCTGCCACTGCCCTGTAGCCAGATCTTACATAAGCTTTTTCAGGGTAAAGAGTATCATCCAGATCAAAAATAACAGCCCTTATCCTGCCATTGCCCTCCTCTATGCACACAGACTGGTCGAATCTGCTGTAAATAGCGCCGTCTTCTATATTTTCAGGTGCTTTTACTTCTTCCTTTGAAAGGAGCTGTAATATATATTGCGCGCTCCTTGCTCCTGCTTTCATGGAAAGAGGAGCACCACCTCCATATCTGGGATTTATCTCAATGTAGTAATTCACTCCAGTTTTTTCATCCTGAATGAGCTGTACAGTTATGGGACCACAGGGCTTAAACTTACTGCAAAGAGCCCTTGCCTCTTTTATCATGGTCTCATCCATGCTGATCTTAGTCTTTAAAACCTCACCGGCCCTGACCTGCATTCGCTCCCTGGGGATTATAGAGACAGGATTTCCTTCAAAATCACAGAAAATATCAATCGTATATTCTTTTCCGGAGATAAAAGGCTGAATAATATAGTCCTCAACCTGCTGAGAATACATAAGAAGTTCTTCCTTATCCTCAACCTTAAAAGCATTGATGGAACTGCTGCCGTCCTTAGGCTTTATAAACGCAGGAAAACCGCCAGCATACCTGGAAACATCATTTACAGGCATGGGAGCGGCGAGACCACAGTCCACAAAGAACTGGGAAGTATTGTTTTTATCTCTGCAGATCAGAACCTTATCCGGATCGCTTATCATAACTTTGGTGCCTATTTTTTCAAATTTCTCTTTATTTCCTGAAAGAACCAAAAGATCCGTATCGATAGTAGGAATCAGAAGATCAATCTTATCCTCCCTGCAGATATCAAGGAGATTATCAATATATCTCTCATCCTTCATAGCTACAACTTTTCTGGTATAGTCGCAATAACAAAGGGCCGGAGCTGTGCCGGCCATATCTGCCCCATATATCTTGACATTTTTGTTAAGCACCAGCGCCGCATTCCTGAAGGCCTGCAGCAGCTCAATCCTTCTGCCTACGCCGGTAAAAAGAAGTCTGATCTCACTCATGCTTTCTTTTCTCTCCCAAAATCGAAATCTATATCACTTGGTATCGCTTCCCATAAATTCTTCCATGGTAGCGCTGGTTCCGGAGCTGATTCCCTTGTGTCCGAGGACCACTCCTACTGTGTCAAAGATTATCTTAAGATCCCCCAGGAATGTTACATTATCCACGTATTTCACATCCCAATCAAATTTCTCCTCCCAGGATATGGAATTTCTGCCATTAACCTGAGCAAGGCCGGTAAATCCCGGGCGAACCTCATGGCGTCTTGCCTGATGAGCGTTATATCTCTCAAGATATCTCACAAGAAGAGGCCTTGGCCCTACAATTGCCATATCTCCCTTGACGATATTTATCAGCTCAGGAAGTTCGTCAAGGCTGGTACTGCGAAGCTTTTTACCAAATCCTGTAAGTCTCACCTCATCCGGTAAAAGCTCTCCATTTTCATCCGTCTGGCTTGTCATAGAGCGGAATTTGTATAGTCTGAAAACCTTTCCGTCCTTACCAGGCCTGTCCTGAGTAAAAAGAACGGGACTTCCCAGCTTTATCCTGACCAGGATCGCAGTCACAAGAAGGATCGGACTTAAAACTATCAGCGCAAACAGTGAAAGCAGGAAATCCAAAGGTCTTTTTATGAATTTTTCATAGGGTCCCTTATAAATGTGATTTTTCATCCTGTTCCTCAGCCTTGGATTTTCAGTCAAAGCATCTCTTAATTATTTCAATAACAATCTCCTGATCTTCAGCCGTCATCTTGTTATCACTTGGAAGACACAGACCTCTCTGGAAAATGTCAGCGCTTACATCCATAACTGTACCTTCATCGATGTAGGCATTACTTCTTGCCCTTCCACTTCCGTTTACAGTAATAAACGGATTCATTCTATATATTGGCTGCATGTGCATAGGCTTCCAGATAGGTCTGCCCTCTGCGTTGTACTTAACAAGTTCCTCTAAGATCTGGGTAGGGCAGCACTTTCCCTTTTCAGGGATATATAGAACCTCCTGCTCCCCGCGAACCTGCTTGCACATAGCCTCTTTATTGATGGTCATGCATGAAAGCCAGTAGTTAGGCTCACTGTTCTCAAAATCTATAGGATTCATCTGGATTGGAAGATCCTTAAAGCCCTCTTTGTAGCGCTGGTAAATAGCCTTCTTCTGAGCAATGTGCTCGTCAAGATGAGGAAGCTGACCCCTGATGATACCAGCGATGATATTACTCATGCGGTAGTTATAGCCAAGTTCTTCATGCTGATACCAGGGCGCATTCTCCCTGGCCTGTGTGGACCACTTTCTAACCTTATGGGCATCCTCCAGGTTATTTGTCAGGAACATTCCGCCTGAAGATCCTGTGATGATCTTGTTTCCGTTAAATGAGATTATTGAATAATCTCCGAAAAGACCTGTCTGCTTTCCCTTGTATGTAGCTCCAAAACTCTCTGCAGCATCCTCCACAATAAGGGCGCCGTGCTTATCACAGATAGCTCTGATCTCATCTACCTTGCCGGGAGTTCCGTAAAGATGAGCCACAACCACAAGCTTAACCTCAGGATAGATCTCAAAGGCCTTCTCCAATGCCTTGGGATCCATGTTCCAGGTGTCATACTCCGTATCGATAAATACTGCTTCACCACCCTCGTAAGCAACAGGATTTACTGTGGCATCAAAGGTCATGTCTGTGCAGAAAACTCTTTTCCCTTCAAGGGCTCCGTGTCCGGCCTTCGGCTGTCCGTAGAGTCTTTCTCCAGCCAGCTTCATTGAAAGGTGAAGGGCTGCAGTTCCGGAAGAAAGTGCAACCGCATCCTTGCAGCCGATCTTCTCGCTTACAAGTCTCTCAGACTCATTGATATTGGCTCCCACGGTAGAAAGCCAGTTGGTGTCGAAGGCTTCCTGTATGTATTTAAGCTCCTCTCCGTGCATTGAAGGAGAAGAAAGCCAAACTTTATTCTCAAAGCGCTTAATTTCCATCATTAATCCTTTCTGACGCATTAGCCAAAGCCATTTTTCTCTCCCTGGTCATAACATACCTGTGAACATCGGGATGATAGGTTTCAACTATTTCCATGACAATATCCCTGATTTCAGGAGATTCCTCTTTTGCAGCCTTATTTAGTTTCTCAAGCTGGGCAAAAAATCTCATTTCATCCAGTTCAATTGGCTTGCCTATGTGGATCATCTTATTGGAGGTATCCTGTAATCCCTCCTCATCCATGAGCATCTCTTCATAGAGTTTTTCACCGGGACGAAGACCGGTAAACTCAATCCTGATGTCCTCTCCTACCTTATATCCGGAAAGCTTTATCAGGTTTTCTGCAAGATCCAGGATTTTTACAGGCTCTCCCATGTCAAGGACAAATATCTCTCCGCCCTTGGCATAGGCTCCTGCCTGAAGGACCAGTGAAACAGCCTCTGTTATGGTCATAAAGTATCTGATGATGTTAGGATCTGTAACAGTTACAGGCCCTCCTGCTTCAATCTGCTTTTTGAACAGCGGAATAACTGAGCCGTTGGAGCCCAGAACATTTCCAAACCTGACTGCCACAAACTCTGTATCATAGTGCTTGTTGAAGGTCTGGACTATCATCTCACATATTCTCTTGCTGGCGCCCATGATGTTTGTGGGATTTACAGCCTTATCAGTGGAGATCATGACAAATTTTTTGGTACCATTGGTAGCAGCTGCCATAGCTGTTTTCCAAGTACCGAAAACATTGTTCTTTATAGCCTCTCCCGGGCTGTCCTCCATAAGAGGAACATGTTTGTGAGCCGCAGCATGGTAAACGATGTCCGGCTTATACTTCTCAAAAATAGTGTTGACCCTTAAAGTATTTCTCACTGATGCAATAAGAACCACAAGGTCCATATCAGGATACTTTCTCTTTAGCTCCTGCTGAATATCGTAGGCATTGTTCTCATAGATATCCAGAATTATAAGCTGCTTGGGCTTGTGTCCCGCAATCTGTCTGCAGAGCTCGGAACCGATGGATCCGCCACCTCCGGTTACCATAACAACCTTGCCGCTTACATAGCCTGCGATGGAATCCATATCAACTGCGATAGGATCTCTTCCAAGAAGGTCCTCTACCTCAACATCGCGAAGACGTGATACATTAACTTCTCCGTTTACCAGCTGATACATTCCCGGAAGGGAACGAAGTTTACAGTTAGTGTTCTTACAGATATCGAGGATTTTTTTCATCTCCGCTCTGGAAACGGATGGGATTGCTACAATTATCTCATCGATATCGTAAAGATCTGCACATTCAACAATCCTGTCTCTTCCGCCGACAACTCTTATTCCCTGAATATACTTGCCCCACTTATTGGAATCATCATCGATGATACACTTTATGGACATTGTGGAGTAGTTACTGATAATGATCTCTTTAATAATGGCATTGGCTGCTTCACCTGCTCCGATGATCATTACCGCCTTATTGTTCTTCCTGTTCTCAGCTTTATGCTTCTGGCTTCTTAAAAACCTGTAGGAAAACCTGCTTACAAAGATCAGGGTTATCAGAAGAAATGTATAAAGGAAATAATAACTCTGCGGAACCGGCTGGGACTCAGACTTAAAAAACTGAAGTCCAACAGCATTTACAATACAGGAAATGACACAGGCCATAACAAGGTTCTGGAACTCACTCTCCCCTGCGTAAGCCCAAAGGCTGTCATAAAGCTTAAATATATAAAAAACTACAATGGAAAGCAGAATATTTATAGGCAAAAACGTTGTCACCGGATCAAGGAAGAAATCCGGGATATTGTCAATCTTAAACTCATACCTGATAAGGATAGCCAGAAAGCTTGCCAGGATTATGCTTACCACATCATAGATTATAAGCCCTGTTCTTCTATAAAGTTTTGCGTAGTTAAACGGCTCTTTCTTCTTTTTTTCGTTCTCATTCATGATTTCTTTTCCTTAAAAACTATTCCTGTAAAGGAGAGCATAAGTGCAATGGTAAGAGGATTGCCCAGATGGAATACCCATTCCGTCATACCTGCCACTGTGAATCCAATAGCAATTGCAAAGGTGATGAGGGTAAGGGGCTCCTCTTTTTCTTTGGAAAAATAAAGCTTAAGTCCTGAGATGATTGCCGCTATTATCAATAGTGCAAATATAACACCAGTTATTATTCCGCTGTCATACGCCATCTGAATATAGGTATTGTGCGCATGAAGTGCAATCTCTCCATTTGGCAAAAGAGCACCCATCTCATCATGCCCTGTAAGGTTTAGTTCCTTAAGATATGATTTAAATATAGTAATACGGCCATTGGACATTACATCCAGCCTGCTGCTTTCATCGACATAGCCACTCAAGGTATCAAGGAGCATAAAAAGCTCAGCCCGGGTAAAGCCTGATGCGACCAGGTGTCCTTCAACAGGCTCCGCAAAAATGCTCTTGCCTGAATAAATATCGCCATAGCCCTCATCTACCGGATATCCGTATATGTCAAGAATAGGATCCCCATTTTCGTCATAATTATATCTGTCTGTAGGATAACGATAATCTCCCATATCTGCACCAAGAATCTTGGTCGCAAAGAGATTAGCAAAACGCTCTACACACATAAAATTGGGGCTATCCCAGGAGGCACCGCCTCTTATAAGCACGTCTGTATCATCAATATCATAAAAAACAGGATCTGCCACTATTGTAGGGATAATCCTCTGCAGTGTAAAGGCTGCCGGGAAGCAGCATATTACTGCCACCAGCATGGCACACATAACCCTAATAAACTGCCCCCTGTGTCTTATGATCACAACCAGCAGAATTGCAAGCATACTTACGATAATTGCAGCATAGGCTGTCCTTGAAACCGTAAAGATTGCATAGGACATAACAAAACCAAAGAATATGATCTCCTTCCAGGCAGACTTAAAGAGTTCCGCCACAGAAGAATGCTTGGGAAAAGCAATAATCTTCACTACAAGGAGCACTGTTGCAGCCGCTCCCATAAAGGTAAGATACTCAGCCGTTACAGTAACAGTGTGAAAAATAAAGCCAAATCTTCCACTTACATAACCGGAAAAGTACCTGTGAATAAGTGAATATCCAAGGGAAATCAGGAAATTCAGCATAAGTCCCCCGGACAAAATCTTGTACCAATCCCTGTATCCTTTAAAGAAAAACATCCTGAGATAAAATGCTACAAAGGTTACAGCCAGTATGATTCCCCAGGTTCTTGTATTTCTAAAAATGATAAGCAGCGCCAGAAATACTGTAAGAAAAATTCCAAAGCCGCTGAGTTTCAGGCGCATCACTTCTTCTTGGAGGTGTCCATGCTTACTGTCTCTGATTCTCGAAATAATTGATCTGATGGTGGCAATTGCTATAAGCACCGCAAAGATTACAATTACAATGAGATATCTTAAAGCTGCATTATGCAGGTCAAATTCTTTTTCTGTATCTGCAAGCCTATTCGCTCTGTAATATATCATCCCACCAATTACACTCACCAAAAGCCAAAGAGCATTTACCGGGTGAACGAGCTCCTGAGATGAAAAAGTCAGGATCATAAGTACCAGGAGACAGATCAGAATCCTTCTCTGAGAAATCAGGTGATAAATGTCATAAAGGTCATTCATGTATCCGCAGGCATACCAAATGCTCATGGCAATTGAAAACATCATGAGAACATAAATTACTCTGTCCTTTATCTCTATATTCTGCCAAATAGACATACCAAGCTGATGTTTCACTGACCTATGATTTATTGCATAAAAAACAATTCCCGCAGTTATAATAAGTCCAAACTCATAAAATACTATGTCCGCAGGTCTTGAATCAAAGATTTTTAATGGAAATACCATTATCATAAGGCAGGCAAAACCCGCTACCGCTAAAGGATTGGCTACAAACCTTACCGTTCTCTCAACAGTAAGTAGAGTATCCTTCTCCGGGTACTTCTTAAACACAAGTCCTGCAGCCGTCCATCCCACCATACCAATTAAAGCAAAAATGCAGATCAAAAGAAGCGACAATCCCTTATGAAGAGGAATCCTGTAGTTATATTCAGCCACAATATGTCTTCCGGGAATCTCCTGCCAGTTGTAGTAAAGGCTTCCCACATACTCAGAAGTCGGAGGAACATCCTCCAGACCCACGATATACTTGGATCTGCATCCGGATAAGTGGAGATAATATTCTTTGCCAACTTCTGCATTCAGTTCAATAGGAACTGTCACATAGCCCGGAATCTCACAGCCTTCTGTATCCACAAAAGTCCTGAACAGTTCCCTGGAATTCTCATCATAGACAGAAAGACTAATATATCTGCCATTTATAACCTCAGACACGTATATATCAACGCTGCTGAGCCTCTCGTACTGAACAATGAATTTCTGAACAAGACCGTTTTCATAATTTATGAACTCGGATGTCTCCACCATTTCTCCCCCTGCGGAAAAATGCCGGATTCCGGACCAGATTCTGAATGGCCAGATACTGAGTATCGCTATAAGCACAAAAAGCAGGACGCAAGCCCTGATCGCTGTTTTTTTACTAATAATTTTTCTCATCAACAAAAATCCCAAATTAAGACAATAATAAAGCCATCATAAAATATTATCACACCTGGTATCCTTTATCAAACAATAAGGGCAGGCAGGTCCACAGATACAAAACATATCTGACCAGGTAAGTAGGCCCCAAAAGAACCGTCATCCAGGTAAGAAGAAGCGGTAAAAACGGCAGCACTCCCTTTATATTTCTGACTGACAATCTGTAAAAGAGCACAAACAGATATATAAGTATCAATAATCCCGGCTCAAAAGGCAGCCCCGCAACAGGTGCATCCTCAAAAAAGCTCCCTATGGAAAGGTATCTGTACAGATTATCTATGGCGGGTATAAAACTGTGCCTTTCTCCCGGAGGTTCTACCTCATAGCCAAAATATGAGCTTTCATCATAAGTAAAGGTATAGACAGTTGTTCCTTTGTAAACATTTATTTTTGCTGCAGGATACAGATATCCGTAGGAAGTCAGCGCCCATGCGTTCACATATAAAAACGGATGTTTTTTTAGCTGTGAGATCCAAAGTTTCCAAAAGCTTCTTGAATCCTGCTCATATAATTCGTTGTTAAAGCCAACCTTTACAAGATCCGATACTCTAGGAGAATATAGCTTAAGATTTTCCTCCGGAATATAGGAAGTAAGAGTGTCCATTTCCTCTTTAGTCAAGCTGTCCTTTTCATAGGTATAGACCCTTGCCAGCTGCATAATGGGAACTGTAAGCATTTCCTGATGATGAGTTATCTCTGAACTAAAGGATGCTGAAAGGACACTTGAAATAATAAGGTAACATACTACCGGCAGTACCAAAATTCCTACAAGCACAGGCTTTTGCTTTTTCCTAAAATATATAAGAGCAAAGGGCACGAATACCAGATAGGCATAAAATCCATTATGCCTGAAACAAGGCATCAGAGTAGCCACGAGAATAAAGGCCGCGACTTTTCTCTTATCCCCGCAAAACGCTTTTGTATCTGAAACAAGCTGTAAAAGCATAACCGTAAGTAAAAGAACCATCGCAGAAAACAGCCCGTCCTTACTTGAGCAAAGTGTAAACATAACAATGGTCGGGAAAAGGCCATAGTACAAAGTCCAGACTATTCTTCCCTTTTTCCCAACTCCTCTTTTGGACATGAATCCAAGTACATAAGCAAAAATAGCAGTTATGACCAGCATCTGAAAAACAGAATATGCAAAGATGCCCAGATTCCAGGAACCTGTAACCTTATGAACAAGCGCGATCACTCCCCCAAGAATAAGCACGTGTAAAAGAGGATGATGCGTTGAGAAAGATCTTGTCAGTACTTCATTTAACTCATCCTGGGCATCATAGACAAAAAAGCCCGGATATTCAGCAAGAAGAACAGGCAGATTAAGAAGTATAAGTACTCCCCAAGTCCTAAGGAAAGCTTTTTTACCAAATTCTCCTGTTTGGAGTTTCTTTTCATGATCAAGCTTAAAGAGTCCAAAGAGCTTTGCGCCCCTCTTTGTATCGTTGTAATTATTCCACACATGTTTGACATCCACAGTTATAACGACCATGAGCATCAGCATGACCAGATTCGCATTGCTGTCTGAAAGGTCTATTCTGTCATATTTCTCAAGCTGGTAGCCCCAAGCCAGAAAAACTCCCGATAAAACGCCAAATAAGCCTGACAAAAGCCAGGCCAGATAATTATCTTTATTTACATTTGGTTTACTTGTCTTCATCCTGAGTTGTCTCTCGAATCACATACTGAGGGTTCTTATTCTGCGAAATATATAATCTGCCGACGTATTCGCCCACCATTCCGAGCATCAGCATCAGCATTCCTCCCATAAAGATAACCGCACTCATGAGAGCCGCATATCCCATAGGCGCCACAGGGTAAACAAACTTCTTTATGATAGTATAGATTCCATATAAGAATCCTAAAAGGGCAAACACCGTACCCGCGAAGGTTGCAAATCTGAGAGGTTTGATGCTGAAAGCAGTAAATCCATTGATCCACAGGGCAAAGAGCTTTCCAAAACTGTATCCGCTCTCTCCTTCAGTTCTCTTTCTGTGATTTACATCCACGTTTACCACATTTCTTGTGGTTCTGAGAACCAGTCCAATTACATAGGGATAGGAGCTCTCATACTTTATCATCTCTTCTACCACAAATCTTCTAGCAGCAAAGTAGCTTGAAACATAAAGATCTTTTGGCTTGCCAAGCATGACTGTAGCCATGGTCTCATTCATAAAGGTTCCAAAATTTCTGAAAATACTGTGCTGCTTATGCTCATATCTGGCATAGGCAACATCCGCCCCATCCACCAGGGCATTTATTAGCTTGCCAACTTCTGAAGCCGGAGTCTGTCCGTCATCATCAAGACATACCACATAATCTCCCTTAGCATGATTCAAACCGGCCATTATGGCTGCATGCTGTCCAAAGTTCTTGGCAAAATTTATTCCCAGAATGCGCTTTGATGCATCTTTTGCTACCACATCACAGATAGCTCCCCAGGTATTATCAGGCGAACCATCATTTATAAGTATTATCTCATGAGAATACTCCTGCATAGCATCCATGGTGCTGCCTATCTCATCAACAACTCCTGCCAGGGTCTTTTCAGACCTGTAACAGGGAATCACAAAACTTATTATTTTCTTTTCCATGTTTAGAATTTCCTCTTTGCTTCACAGATTCTTTTCCATGAGTATCATATCACTTTTTTGGCCATCACTACACACAACAGCAGGAAGATCCTTGGTTTTCACAAAGCCGGCATGCTCATAACTCTTTATTGCCACCATGTTATACCCAAAAGCTCTTAATATAACCTTTTTTATTCCTATCTCTTTGGCGTATTCCAGCGCAAGAAGGGCTGTTTCATTGCCATAGCCCTTTCCTATAGCATCATCTTCTCCGATAAATATGCCGTATTCCGCTTCTGTCTTATCATCATCCAGATATTTAAAATACACACTCCCAACTGCATTGCCATGCATTTCATTTTCACAAATGATCAGCTGTATGACGTGACCAGTGTAAACCTTAGTTTTAAGCCATTCCTCATGTATCTGCCTGGTAAACTGTACTCTGTATACAAAATTACTCCTGATCCTCTCGTTATTTCTCCATTTGACAATAAGATCAGTGTCTTCATCCGTTATTCGTCTGAGGCTGACATTTTCTCCAACCTTCACAAATCTGTTATCTTTCATATAAACCTCTTAATTCTCAGAAATACTATATATTCCAAAAATATCTGCCACAGTATCTTTCTGAATGATTCTTACATCCATGCCCTTTTCTACATAAAAATCAACAAGCCAGTCTACACTTTCTGTCTTATTCTGAACAAAATACGATCCTGGTTCAAGAAGAGCTTCTGAGGCATTGTCAAATCCGGCATCCTTTAGTTTTTTTATCGCCAGCGGACTCTTTGATGCCCAGCCGCCCAATATATCCCTGTTATAGCAGCTGTTGTCCACATTTTCAAAAAGCTTTTCGCTGTAGGTAGCAACTTCGCCTTCTGCAACAGAAGCATAGGACACACTGGTATACACATCATAAAAGAAAAATGAATCATCGTGATTTCTCACATATTCTTCAAGTTTCCCATAATTTGCCAGCATTTCAGATCTTAGAAGCTGTTCCTTCTTTGTGATATTAAGCTGCATTGGCAAAGCAAATACTCCTATTACCAGCATAACAGCCATTGCAACCAAAGCTGCTACTTCTGACGCCTTTTTCCCATGTCTTTCCTCATTTAAGAGCATTCCCAAAAGGATCAGAATCTCTACAAGATATAATGGATGAGTGATCCTGATAGGGTCTCTTCCCCTGATTATAATAAATAACCACAGTGCTGTCCTGCAGGCAAAAAGCGTTATAAGGAAAAACAGGATTCTTCCAAGCCTTGTTCTTCTGCTGCCGGTGCTTTCGTCTGCCAGCATGCTTACTACAAGGACAGCCGGATAAAGGATAAGCACTAATATATTCCAGGGGAAATCCGTCATAGGATATTCATAGGTTCTCAAAGTCTCAACATGGTGCAGTCTGTAAATATATTGCTTTACAGAATCCTTTAGTCTTACAAAAAAAGGTGCTTCCTCTCCCTTAATGCTCTTTGCATATTCAGCTACTTTCGCCAGTACATCAGCATTTATGGAATCATCCAATCCAAAATTGTAGTTGGTAAGAAGCTTTTGCTGGCTCTCAGAAAGTCCTATGCTCTCATAAAATTCCCTGTTTTCCGCATAATCAGGAATGAATTGGAAATCATAAAGCTCGGTCCTGTTATCAAAAAACCTGTTAAATTCCTTCCATTCAGGACTTGAATAGGCAAGGTTATTAAGAAACGTGCCTATTAAAAGAGCTCCAATTATCACTATACAGAAAATTGTATACTTGCCCAAAGAACTATTAATGTTACCGGTCTCTTTGCTGACACAAAGAAACTTTATCAGAATTGCGACACCCACCATAGGAAGTGTCAAAAGAAGCATTTCTGATCTTAAAAGAAAAGCTACTATGATAAAAACAAGAGCCAGGCTATTCTCTATGCTTTTTTCATCTGCTGTAATTATAAGGAAAGCCGCTGTTGCCGATAAAACGCCGCATACAACAGTGTATTGTACAAAGAGAAGATGTGGCATAAAAAAGCCCATGATAAAGACAAACTCCGCCAGTGCCACAACTGCCTTTTTGCGTACATCCTCAGTCAGCTCCACACTCTTGAATACTACTACTCCAAAGCACAAGTACTGAAGACCACATAAAAAAATGCCATACCAGTCGATATTAACCCCCAGTCTGTAAAACAGAGAGATAAATAAACTAATCGGATACAGCATCTGAATATTATGACCCTCAGGCGCACCTGTGTATGCGCCTGAGAGTATATCTTTTATCAAAACATCATCATTAAGGTCAAAAAAGTAGTCCCCTGACAAGCCCGTAGCTATCATTGCAGCCAGAGTGGCAATAACTGCTATTATTAAGCTGACATGCCCCTGTAACTTTTTCATCCCTTATCCCCAAATATAATCAAGTAAATCTGTAATATTCCTTAACCCTCATTACTACCTCATCCAGATCCTCATCCGTAAGCTTATAGTACATAGGAAGACGAAGAAGTCTCTCGCTCTCCCTGGTAGTATAGCGGTCCTCTCCTCTGAACTCAGAATAGATAAGCCCTGCCTTGGAAGAATGGAGAGGAACATAATGAGATGCAGGGAGAATATCATTTGACATAAGATACTTTATAAGTCCCTGTCTCTCCTCAAAGTCCTTGCACTTTATGTAGAACATATGCGCATTATGAACACATTCCTCAGGAACTATAGGAAGTTCAATTAGTCCTTTTTCCTTAAGTGGTAAAAGAGCCTCATAGTATCTGTTCCAATGTGAAAGCCTGTCATTATTTATCTCCTCGGCCTTCTCAAGCTGTGCATAGAGATAAGCAGCATTCATATCACTTGGGAGATATGATGAGCCCGGCTGGATCCAGCTGTATTTATCTACCTTTCCAAGCTTATATAGAGTACGGTTTGTACCCTTCTCTCTGATGATAATTGCGTCATCCACGTAGGTTTCATCTCTTAAAAGAAGGGCTCCGCCTTCACCCATACTGTAATTCTTGGTCTCATGGAAGCTGTAATTGCCAAAATCACCGATTGCACCAAGCGCTTTTCCCTTATAGGTTGCCATAACACCCTGTGCAGCATCCTCAATAACAAAAAGGTTATGCCTCTTGGCAATATCAAGAATGGTATCCATCTCACATCCAACACCGGCATAGTGAACCGGAACAATAGCTCTTGTCTTGGTAGTAATCGCCTGTTCTATAAGATTCTCATCAATATTCATGGTATCAGGTCTGATATCCACAAAAATGACTTTAGCACCTCGAAGTACAAAAGCATTGGCTGTGGATACAAAGGTGTAGGAAGGCATAATGACTTCATCCCCTTCCTTTATCCCTGCAAGAAGAGCAGCCATCTCTGTAGCATGGGTGCAGGAGGTTGTCAAAAGAGCCTTTTTTACTCCTGTTTTGTTTTCAATCCATTCATTAGCTTTAGCTGTATAGGGTCCATCTCCGCAGATTTTCTGATTATCTACACATTCCTTAATGTATTCATATTCTTTGCCTGTAAAAGGAGGTACATTAAAGTTTATTCTCATTTATTATTCTCCTATTCAATCAATCTTTCTTTTCCAGGAAGATTTTTCTTGTAATGAAATTATAAACCATTACGACGCCTGTTGCTCCAAATTTAAAGAATATATCCTTTGCAAAAGCTTCGCTCATAAGGCCCCGCAGCCATGCCCAGTTGCCATAGATCACATCAATTCCAAGCCAGAGACAAAGCTCATTGATTCCAAGGCCAATAACGCTAAGGATCAGGAAAATAATAAATTCCTTCTTCCTGGACATGTCTTCCTTGCGTTCAAAAACAAATTTAAAGCTAAGAATATAATTACATACAACAGAAATGCAGAAGCCTAAAAATGCAGAAATCAGATAATACTGCGGGAAGGCAGCTCCAATTCCTGTGGCCTCAAAAATCACATTAAAAATTCTGTAAACTACATAATCAATTATAAAACAGATAACACCAACCAGTCCAAATTTGGCTATCTGAGCCAAAAGCTTATTCATATCCATAATCCTTTCAGTACTCTTGTATTACTCGTCTGAGTTTTTTACATAAACCGTAAACCTCTCATTCTCGAAGTCTATATTATAATCGTGATTGGCAATATAGTCCAATAAAATATCAAACTTCCTTGAGATGTTGGCGTATTCCTGCACGTTACTGCCAACTATGATGAGCGGCTCCGGATCATCTGATACGGAAAGTCTGATAAGTTCTTTATCAAAAGTATCTGTCGAATAGCTGTCAAGGTCCGGCCAGACCGTATCTATAGCCGGCTGCAGGTCAAAAATATATGAAAGCCCGGGAACACCCCCAAATAAAATAACATTTTCTTTTAAAAGGTCATTATCCTCTAAAAATCTTCCTAGTTCATTAAGAGAATCTGCGTTGTAGGAAGTTGTCACCATATGATCAACCTTAGGAATACCGCTCATGACTGTATCCCTCTGTTGCCCATCTGCGCCATCCATAAATGAAAAATTAATTCGGAAAAAAACTCCCTGAATCAAAAGCACAACTATGACCATTGTAATAGTACTCTGCCAGGTAAAATGCAGCTCTTTTTCGCCCAGTCTCTGCATAAGTCTTCTCATGATCCAGAGAGCTATCGGTGCAATAAGAAATAGATTATTGATAATTGGATAGGTGTAATTGTTGCTGCCAAGGGGAGTAATGAGAATGATCATTACCATGAGAAAAGACAAAGTCTGTTCCTGCCTGCTGCCGTTTAGAATGCCCAGACTTCCTATAACTCCCAAAACAAAAGCTATTATTATAAGCATCATTGCAGCTTTAAAGACACTGTCATAATAATAATAGTTCCTGGTAAAAACTCCCTCTGCAAAGTAATACCTTACGAGAATACACAAGCCGCATACATACAAAAGCTTTTTGATCCATACATATTTATCAGGTTTTATCACAAACATAACAATACCAGCCGCTATGCAAGGAACCAAAATAAGCATATCAGAAGCCGTACCGATATAAGCCTCGATTATCGCAGACATCATACCGCCGGTGGTATAGTCTGATGCACCAGAAGTCATTCCAAACAGACTTGCAATCATATCTAAATATGCTGTAGGACCATGAATAATGCTTATGATAAAAAATATTACAGCCGCTCCCGAAACAAAGCCCACTATACATATCCCGGTCTTTTTCAATATATCCCTGATATCGTCCCTTGTAACAGCCCCATAAAACCACAGAACAAGAATAAGAGCTGTCTCCGCAATATTAGGAAAACGGACCATTACATTTAGCCCAAGTAGGACGCCTGCAATAAACAGATATTTATTCTGACCCTCCCATAGAAAAATCCCCTTTAAGAGGATCATCGATGCCAACGTAAAAAACAGATATGTCAGATAATTATACAGACTTACCCTTGGACACCAGCAGAGACTCTCCGCAATGAATATCCCGATAAAATTCATCCAGCCGGGCATATAGTCCTGAAGCATATAATAGGAGATAAGAGCAATAGCGCTGATAATAAAGCTGCAATATATGCCAAAGCCCAGCATAGAGCCTGCCCCCGGCAGATGCATAATGGCAGCTCCGGTCACATTGCTCAGAAAGGTCGAAAGAAGCCACATGGGATTAAGCCCGCTAATAAACTCATAATTAGCAAGGCTATAGGTAGTATCAGAGATATCCAGCCCCGCATTTACACCCACGAGGGGATAAAACAGCAGAATAACCGGAAAAACATACTTTTCCAATGGTTTCTGATACTTTTTGAAGTTATAAAAATAGCTTCTGATGTTTCTTAGCATAAATCCTCATCCCACTGTCTTATTCTCTTAAACAACCGAGTATTATGCAGAACTCTTCCCACATAATCAAAAATAGTCTTTCTGATCCAATCAACAAATATCCCAGCCACAAAAACTATCAGAATAGCTCGCAGCTGATGCCATGCAAAAAGAATGACACTATCTTTAGGCACTTCTCCCATAAGATTTTCAAGCCAGCCAAGCCACCTGTCCTTGATCTCGAGATGCATATGAAGAAGATATACGCCAAAGGTAAATGGTGCTACAAAGCGTACCACATCTGCAAACCTGTTATCTCTCATTTTATAGAATCTGAAAAATGAGAAAAGTCCAAGGGATCCGGTGAGAGAAAAGATAAAGTTCAGATGAAAAGGAACATCGGAAAAATAAACCAGACCGCCTCTTTGAAGGTTAATATAGTGAAGAGCTATGCTTGCAAAAGCCATGAGTGCAACAGAAAGCAGGAAAACCGCAGCGCTCTTTTTTGCATTAAAAAACAGTACAACATCATATTTCCTGATATAAGCAGCGATCAGATAAAGCACTATAAACCATCCATAATCATAACCATAGTGATCTGTCGCAAACATGACAGGCACAAAACTCTTAACTATACTAAACCAGATAAGAAGCCCCGCTATAACAGCTCTCATCTGTTTTCTGCTAAGGACTTCCGTAGCTGCGTTCATCACAGGAGCCATAACATACATAATGATATATGCTGTAACAAACCAGTAATGCTCCGAAGAAATCGGGAAAAGATATTGAACAATCTTATATACCGAGTCATTTGAATGGATAACATAAGTTCCCACAAGCATCATCGCCACAGAAACAAGAATGGTGTAGAAATATACCTGGCATATCAGCTGCAATATCCTGCTTGGTCTAACTTTCCCTTTCGAAAGGAAAAAACCGCTTAAGAGGACATAAACATTAACCCCGGTAATCGAGATAGCCTCAATTATAGTTGCATAGATCTGTACCCCCGAAGCCGGAACTCCTAGCTGCAAAAGAACATCAGCGTGGGAATTATAGTGAAGATTGAGGATCATGAGCATAGCTATGATTCTCAAAAGCTCAAAACTTGCATTTCTTTTTTTTACATTAATCTCCCCAACACTACCCATAATGCCTCCTGATGCATATTTATCTGTCTATTTGGGCCTTCCCGTTCTCAATTCTGTAAACCATATCGCACTTTTCAATGGTCTGAAGTCGATGAGCAATAATAATAAGAGTCTTTCTTCCATGCAGCTTATTAATGGAATCCATTATTGCCGCCTCAGTCTCATTATCGAGGGCAGAGGTTGCTTCATCCAGGACCAGAACCTCCGGATCCTCAAAAAGAGCTCTGGCGATTCCGATTCTCTGTCTCTGACCACCAGAAAGCCTGATGCCTCTTTCGCCTATCTGAGTATCAAGTCCTTCTGGAAGGCTCCTTACAAATTCATCAAGAGAAGCTTCTTTAAGCGCCTGCCATACCTTATTGTCATCAATATCCTCATCGGGGTAGCCAAAAGCAACATTCTTACGGATTGTAGAATCCACCATAAATATTGTCTGAGGAATGTAACCGATGTTTTTAAGCCACCCCTTATAGTTTTCCATTACATCAACGCCATCAGCGTAAATATGACCGCTTTCAGGCTTTAATAATCCAAGCAGCACATCAACGATAGTAGTCTTTCCTGCACCGGAGGTACCCACGATTCCCACTGACTTACCTACCGGAATCTTCATATCCGCTTTGTCCAGGATAAGATGCTCAGTATTGGGATATCTGTAGCAGATATCAACCATATCGATTTCTTTTGTGACAGGAAGCTTGTCAACCTTAGTCTTTTTACGATAATCCTCACTGTTATAGGATACAGAGTCGTCATGTATCTCCCTCTGAAGATTATCGCTTACATTCATAAGGAAGGGTTCAAAATAAGCAATCGATGTCTGATAGTTGTTTATCCTGTTGGCACTTGGCAAAAGTCTTGCTGCAGCGGCCGCAATCACGGTAAGTGACGCCATAAGATCAGTAAGACTTGTTCCTCCAAGCATCACTATAAGAAGGTAACCTATCATTCCTGTTATAGCTATAGTCTCGATCAAAAGTCTCGGTGTCGAATTGTACAGATTGTACTTCTGAACCGCCTGAACATAGCCTGCTCCACAGTCAGCATAACCATTTATAAAGTAATTCTCTTTATTGGCAATCTTGATTTCCTTGATGCCAGTGACAGACTCATTTATCCACTTATACAGACCACTGTAAAAGTCCTGATTATCCTGTCCGGCCCTGACCATTACCGGCTTTATGACAAACTTTATTATAAAAAGAACTACAACAAGAAGCGCTGCTATTGTCAGAGTCATTACAGGATCAAGCTTGATCAGTATAGCCACAAGACATATAAATACAATTCCTTCACTTATAAGACCGAGGCAGCTCAGAATAAGGCCATACATATTATTAACATCAGATGTTATGCTTCGCTGGATTACACTGGTATCTGCATTCAGATAATACTCATAAGGTCTTTGCATGAAGTTAATCATCATGCGCCTTGAAGTAGCAAACTGATTAGTATAAACAAATTTGAGCTGTACCTTATTTATAATGAAAAGGAACAGATTTTTTACAATAAACGCCAGGATTATACCGACCATCAGAAGCTCCGCAAGCTGTGTCGGACTTGTCATATTAAAAAGGTTATAGATAGTACTGAGAATAGTATTTTTTTCAACCGCTTCCGGATCCATAACAATTTTGATAACTGGCGCTATTAAAGCAATACTTAATGATTCCAGAATACCGCCTATAAGCATCAGGAATACAATTCCAACCATCTGCTTCTTTTGTCTCTTATCCAAGAGAACCATAAGTTTTTTGTATATCTTGCGCATAAATTAAATATCCTTTTAATTATTTATGAGATTGTACTTTAGCTCCGCAAGCTTCCAGTCCACCTCATTATCAATATCCTGAACCTCCAGTTCAGAAAGCTCCAATGGAAGTATATTTCCAACCATGATATTTCTGTTTTTAAGAAAGCTCTCGGTCCTGAATACATAAAACTGACCGGCATCATGATAGTGGGCAACAAGATCCTGACTTCTCATACTGAGATATTCAGGCTGCCTGAATATGAGCCTTCCCTCCTGAATCTCCATCGCTCTCTGAGGCGGATAGGAAAATCGAACAACCGGAATAAGGCTGTCTGCATCAGAATCCCTCAAAGTCTCCACCGCTGTTTTTAATCTATCAGCAGTAATAAATGGTGCTGTTGGATAAATGCAGGTTGCTATGTCAAAATCTATGCCCCTGCTCTTATACTCCATGATAACCTCTTCAATAACATCTGTTGTTGTTGCAAAATCATTGGAGGTCTTCTCGCTTCGAAGGAATGGTACATTAGCCCCATATTTTTTGGAAATCTCGGCAATCTCCTCATCATCGGTAGATACCATGACCTCGTCGTATACGCCTGATCCAAGGGCTGCCTCAATGGAATAGGCTATGATAGGTTTGCCATTAAATTCCTTTATATTTTTTCTTGGTATTCTCTTGCTGCCACCGCGGGCAGTAATCATTGCAAGTGTTTTCAAAACATTCTCCTATTACTCTCTATATTTCTATATATACTGTTTTCTCTGTCTTTTATTTATACACATAAGGGATTCTAAAAACTCACTTCTTCCCACTGATTTTCTTACGCAGATTGCGGTACCCCCACAGCATCTTGTAATAACAGTAAAATTTCAATGCATTGCTACAGGCCATAGCCACAAGCTTTTTCTCTTCTACTCCGGTCCTTTCGGCATAATAGCTGTTATTTTGAAAATCCGGAAAGGTCTCCTTCATCTCCTTAGTTAAGGTTTTTACAAATGAAAGCCTGCAGGGTCTTACACAGGGCATATACGTAAACAGTGTATTAACGTAAAAAAGCTGTGTAAACTCATATTCAAGCTCACTTTTGAACTCTTCGAAAAAGCCAAGCCTTTTTGCCTCGCTTATCATTATCCTGCCTGCTTCCATCCTGTCAAGGCACATTCTCTCAGAAAAAGAATGAACTGTAGAAGAGCTATGCTGGTAATAATAATACCACGGCTTGTCTATATGCTCATAATGCCTTGCTGTAAGCAGATAAGAATTACTCATTGCATTATCTTCATAGAAGATGTTTTCAGGGAAAAAGAGCTGGTTCTTAAGGATGTTTTCCCTCTTATAAATCTTAACCACAAGCCTTCCGCCATCAAGAATGAGACTTTTCTTTTTCTCATGATCCAGTTCGCCGCACTGGCTCTGACTTCCGTTGGGCTCTATAACCTCTCCGACAGTATAGGTGTGGGAATTAACAAGGTTAAGATCACATCCCACCATGTCCGCCCCAGTCTCTTCTGCCTTCCAAAGCATAAGTCTGTACATATCCGGATCTATCCAGTCATCAGCATCTATAAACCCAATCCAATCTCCGTTAGCTGCCTTTATTCCGATATTCTTAGCGCCGCCCTGATGTTTGTTCACATCACTATGGATAGCCCTGAATTTTCCTTGATTTTTAGCCTCGTAATCCTTTAAAACCTCAAGAGAACTATCGGTTGAACAGTCGTCAACAGCTATTATCTCATAGTCCTCAAGATTTTGTGACAGTAGCGAATCAAGGCAAAATTGCAGCTTATTATCACTGGCCATATTATATACCGGTACTATTATGCTAAGCTTCATCAAACCTCTTCCATAAGCGCTTTTGCTATCCTCACGGCGCCCCTTCCATCTGTTATCTTAAAAAGGCTGTCTCCCATGGCAGCCATCCTATCCCTGTCGCCTATCATTCTTTTTACTTCATCTATAATGCTTTCAATTGTTAATGCTTTCTCTTCTTCTCCGGAATGTACAGCCCCTGCAAAAATCATTCCTTCGAGTTTTCCGAAATACTCCACATTATATTTCTGATTGTCAGCCACCTGATAAAAAATCGCAGGAAGTCCGCAAGCCGCACACTCTGTCAGCATAGTCCCTGCAGCCAGGACAGCCAGATTGCAAGCTCTCATAAGTCCGGCCATATCCTTCACCGATCTGTGAATGACAACATTTCTGCTTTTTTGAGCATAGTGCTCTACTTCAGCAGGATTTTCTACAAAATCCCCTACCACCACATGCCAATTGATTGAAAGAGACTCATTCACGGGCAGAAGGCCTTCTGACAGCGCTTTATCCAGAACGCCTGATATCATATTACACATATCTGCCCCACCGGTGGCAAGGAGAATATCCACTCTACCGGAATTGGAATTCAGATGATTTTCTGTATCACTGTAAAACTGCTCTCTTAATGGGGCATACAAAAGTCCAAGAAGGAGCTTTGTTTCCTGTCCTTCATGTCCTCTGATTCCTGTGTAAAGCTCGTTATACCCCATATTCTCAGAATAACCGCTGTAATTTATCAACAGATCCACTGAATATGCCTCTTTTGCCAGATCATCCAGATAAGCGGTCCTGCAGACCTTCGACAATTCGTCAAAGTAATTCTTCGTCACGGAATAAGAATCCACCAGTAGAACCTCAATATCTCTTTCTGCCAGTTCTTTTTCCAGAACCTCCAGTTCGCTTTCCATGTCCCGGTAGTCCGTACCAAGAACCACACTTTCATATCTGCCTTCGCAAAAAGACATAAAGAGTCTCTCAGACTCCTCATCTGCCATAAAAAAGGTCACAGATTCCCCCTGTTTTTCAATTGCTTTCGCAATTGTAAGGCATCTCATCATGTGACCTGTTGCAATTATACTGTTGGCATCAGCTCTAATCCCAATCATAATCAGTCGTTATTTAATAAGATCCCAGCTAAGGGGGGTTCCTTTCTCAATATCTCCTATGGCAGTCATTCCAAGAACTTCCTCATAGTACTTGGTATGCATACCATTACCGGGCCTTATTGACCTGACATTATCAGGAGTAAGCTTTTCTCCTGCCTTAATATCTTTTACTACAAATAATGATCTGCTAAGCCTGCGTTCTGACGCCTGTTTATCGCTAAGAGAATACTCATAAGATCCCAGAGCCTTTTCCAGGATACGAACATTCTTTACCATTTCGGCAAACTCTGAAGGCTCCATCGAAAAGGCATCATCCACACCACCGGCCGACCTGTCCAGTGTAAGATGCTTTTCTATCATCTTTGCTCCGAGAGCCACACTTCCTGTTGCCACAACACTTCCGGGAGTATGGTCCGATAAGCCTACGATACAGTCATATTTTTCCGCAAGGCCCTGCATCATCCTCAAATTCACCATTTCATAGGGCGTCGGATACGCACTTACGCACTTTAATAAAATAACATCCTCATTACCTTCTTCTTTGCAAGTATCAAGAGCAAGCTGTATATCTTCCTCGTAGGCGATACCCGTGGCAAAGATAATCGGCTTGTGCAGCTTGGCTATTTTCCTAATAAGTGGAATATCATTTATCTCAAAGCTTGCGATTTTATATGCAGGAACGTCCAGATTTTCCAGATAATCGACCGCAGTGAAATCAAAGGGCGAAGAAAAGCACTCCATTCCAAGCTTCTTAGCCTCTTCCATCAGACCCTGATGCCACTCCCAGGGAGTATATGCCTCCTTGTAAAGATCATGAAGAGTCCTGCCCTCCCAGAGGCTTCCCTCTGATGTCATGAACCATGGCTTGTCGCAATCAATCGTTATTGTATCAGCCGTGTAAGTCTGCAATTTTACAGCATCCGCGCCCGCCTCAGCCGCCGCATGGATAATCTCTATCGCCCTGTTATAATCTCCGTTATGATTACCGGACAGCTCCGCTACAATAAATGTATTCTCCCCCTGTCCTACTGTCTTATTTCCTATTTTTATGTTCTTATTAAACATCCTGTCTTCCTTCTCTTCATAGAAGCTTTATATATGAGATAATTGTTCCGGCAAAAGCAGCGGCGTACCCCTGTTTCTCAAAACACTTTTTTGACGCTATGTTTTCCGCCTTAACAAGTCCGGTGAGAATACTGATTCCCATCTCTCTTGCCTTGTCTTCGATTCGCTGAAGCAGAATCCCTCCATAGCCCTGCCCGCGGCATTCGGGAGCCACCATGTAACTTATTTCGCCTATTTTACCCTCGTCATCGAGAATATCAAGTCTGATATTGCCTACAGCTTTTTCTTCATTTTCAAGGATAAAAATATGGCAGCCTGAGTCCGATAAGCGCCCTGAAAACCACTTCAGATGATCCTCCAGAGTTATCTCTTTTTCGGAAAAAGAGTTCCTTCTGGTGTCTGCGTCATTGCGCCACTTTAAGATAAGTTCGGCGTCGTCCATATTTGCACATCGTAATTCCATGTTATCCCCTAATCTATTAATGCCAGGTCCTTCCAGCCCCAATTTCATATGTTATAAATTCTTAGATGATATTACAGAAACCCGCACTTGCTGCGGGGTTCGTGAGAACATGATTCAAGATATCAGCTTTTTCTGAATTCATGTCATACTCATATCAGGCATCCAGTAGTTCCGTCTTTCTGTGTATGGAAGGATCCTCGTATTTATCCAGAAAATCCAGTCCCAGATAGACAATTTCCTTTGCAAAGTACACATTATCAACCTGCGTAATAACCGATATAAGCTTGTCTACAGCAAATCCATTGATATCCCCCAGGACTTCCATCGGGAATTTTTCTTTGATAACCACGGTTTCAGGAAATTCCTTCTCGTAGTCCAGAATATCCCTTGGATGTGGCTTTATGATTACTCTGTAGTCCTTCTCATATTCTCTGACAATGTCTGCAAACATCTTTTTCCTGGTATCAAAGTCGCATAGAGGTTCCGTGAGTATCATGGCATTGGGCTTATCCGCTGCTTTTTCGTTCTTCCCAAGGAGTTTTTCAACTAACACATCAGCATTTGGCAAAAAGATCTTCACCAGAATGTCATGGTCCTCTTTCGAAAGCTGATCATCTAACCCTTTTCTTGGTACTTCAATAATATTCTTTGGCGGTTTGTGATTAACGCTTATATCATTTACCTCATAATCAATGCAGTACTTGCTATAACCGCTTTCGATAAAAATAAGCCCAAGCTTTGCCATGACGCATTTCACCGGGAAAGCTCCCTTATTGGCATTTCTTGCCTGATCATCCAAAAGTCCGGAATTAAGTCCGTCCTCCACTGCATGATAATATATTTTTTTATAATTCAGATAATATCCTATGGGATCCGAATCGCAGAAAACATACACATCCCTGTATCTTGACATATCAGTCGGAATATAATCCTCCTGAAGCTTACCAAGGAGTTTTGTGTACTTTATCCTCTGAAGAAGGTTAAGAACTATGTTCCCCCGATCCTGATGATATTTCATGACTTCGGAAGAAGTAACATCTTCCTTTTCGTCATACATAAACACATTGTCAAAAATACCTGCCTTGCCAAGCCTCTCCCCAGGGCTCCCGAAATCATTGGACATGGTACTCAGGACTATATCTGCAGATTCGGAATTCTCTTTTCTGTTGACAAGTTCTTTAACAGCGGCAATATAAGCATGATAGTATGTGTGGCATATATAAATACGCCCTTTTGTTTTATCTCTTTTCATGCCATTTATTATATAATCAAATGGTGGCATTGTCATCAATTTGCCGCCGCAGTATACTGTTACTAAATTATATGGAAAAGCTAAAGCGAGGGATACCACTATGAAAATGAGATATTGTAAACGCTGCCTGCAACCAGACACAAGGCCTGGTATTGTTTTCGACGATGAGCAGGTATGTTTTGCCTGCCGCTATGAAGAATCAAAGGCTACTATTGATTGGAATCAGAGAACAGCTGAGCTTAAGGCATTTGCCGAGGAAGCCAAGGCAGAAGCCAAGAAACGCGGTAATACCTATGACTGTATCATCGGAGTTTCCGGTGGAAAAGATTCAACCTTCCAGGCAGTATATGCAAAAGAGAAGCTTGGACTTAATCCCCTTCTCATCAACTGCATGCCTGACGAGATCACAGAGATCGGTCGCAAAAATATCGAGAACCTCAACAATCTTGGTTTCGATATTATTTCCATAAGACCAAACCCTGTTGTTGCCAAGAAGCTTGCTAGGAAATCTTTCTTTGAAAGAGGGAATATCATTGCTGCTTCAGAGTATTGCTTATGGGCATCTTCTTACATCATGGCTGTTAAATTCAACATTCCTCTTATTATTCAGGGTGAAAACGCAGCTCTTACTCTCGGCGCAGCAAAGAACCAGGAGACAACCGGAAATGCTTTTTCAGTTATGCAGCTTGAGACCATCCGTGGAGCCAGTGTAGACAGCTTTGTTGATCTTTCCAACAATATCACTGAGAAGGATCTTTTCCTTTACAAAATTCCTACTGTTGAAGAGATGCAGGCAAAGGGCATCAAGGCCATCTTCCTTCAGTATTATGTAAGAGAATGGTCACAGGTAACCAATGCCGATTTTGCTATTGCAAGAGGTCTTACCGGAAGAAGCGGCGACCTTCATGATCTTGGAAGATACAGAAGATATACAGCTCTTGACAGCGATCTTCAGATTCCAAATCAGATGATCAAGTATCTTAAGTTTGGTTTTGGCTATGCCACAGACGAAATTTGCTATGACATCAGAGAGGGACGTTTCAGCAGAGAAGACGGCAAGTGGTATGTTGATGAATACGACGGAAAATGCGGCGAACAGTATATCGAAGACACCTGCAGGTATCTCTCAATAACCAAGGAAGAATTCTGGGAAGTTGTAGACAAATATGTAAACAGAGATCTGTTTGAAAAGGTTGACGGCAAATGGAAGCCTAAGTTTACAGTTGGAGAAGATTACGAATCATGAAAAAAAACAGTATCAGAAGCAAATGGTACATATATCTTACAGGAGCACTGCTGGCCATACAGGCCGCAGTGTTTCTCATATTCCGCGGGAATAGTTATCCGCAGATCCATGACAATCTGGACCTTTTTATGGCTCATTATGAAATGCTCAAAAAGTGGAAGCTATGGTTCGCCCACGGAGTAGATGCGCCAATCCTGCATGGTGTTTCCAGAGACCTGTTTGGTTCGGAATTCAACCTATACAACCTTTTCTATATCATCCTTCCGGGCTTTTGGGCCTATATTGCAGGATATTTCGCGAAGATAGCAGTCGGTATCATTTCATTTGTTCTTCTTTCAAAAGACGTACTGGGCGAAAAATACGAGGAATACAAGCCGCTTGTCATAGTGATAGCCGTTGCTTTTTCCATGATACCTGTTTTCCCCACCTATGGAATTGCCTTCACCTCTGTTCCGCTGATTGTATTGCTTCTAAGAAAGCTCTATAGGGCACAGACAATAAAAGAGAGCCTTCCTCTGTATCTTGGCGTATTTCTATACCCACTGTTATCCTATTTTTCATACCATGGATTCTTCATCCTGGGATATATGACAATTGCAGTTATTATATTATGGATAAGAGATAAGCGTTTTCCTCTTAGCACTTTTATCTCTGTGGTAGTACTGTCACTTGGCTACATTGTTTTTGAATACAGACTCTTTGGGGCCATGCTCTTTAACAACAACACAGTCACCATAAGAACCACCATGGATCATGGTGATCTGACTTTTGGGCAGGCAATGGCAACAGCATTCTCTGAATTTGTGAATGCTTCCTTCCACTCAGAGGATTCACACACCTACGTTATTCTCGGTGTTGTACTGGTAGCTATTGTTATCATAAATACCTTGTATATAAAGAAGGGGCAGGCAAAAAAAATACTGACTGATCCCATAAATCTGGTGATGCTCTTCATTATTTTTAATGTATTGATATTTGGACTTTATCAGTATGCACCCTTCAGGCATCTTTTTGAGACATTGCTTCCACCTCTTACAGGTTTTGAATTTGCAAGAACCGCCTTTTTCAATCCTTTTTTGTGGTATGTGGAGCTCCTTTTAGTTTGCATACGAATGTATGACAGTTCAAAGAAATATCTTCGTCCTGCTGCCAATATCATAGTTACACTGGCAATTCTGGTTGTTATGTTTGTTCCTCAGGTATATAACGATTTCTACTATACCTGTTACAACCAGGCCTATAAGATCATCAAACAAAAAGATACCAGCACAGTAAACTATAATGAATTCTATTCCACCAGGCTTTTTGATAAAATACTGACCGATATCAAATACGAGGGTGAATGGTCTGCAGCTTACGGCATGCATCCAGCAGTGCTCAATTATAACGGAATTGCCTCTTTAGATGGTTATCTGGGATTCTATTCACAGGATTATAAAGAAAAATGGACAGAAGTAATTGCCCCTGCTCTTGAAGGTTCACCTTCATTAAAATCCTATTTTGACGGTTGGGGAGCTAGAGTTAGCCTGTATTCCGGTTCAGATGAGAACACCTACGCTCCGCTTAGAAATCTGGAGCTAAATGATACAAGACTTGTCGTTAACATAGAGCAGTTAAAAGGCCTTGACTGCAAATACATTTTCTCCCGCATAGAATTCTCAAATTCTGATGAACTCGGGATGTCTCTTATAGGAGTCTATACAGATGACAGCAGTCCTTATACAATCTATGTATATAATACCGGTATCTGACGTCACTCAAAAGAATTTCGGAAATGACCTTCTCATACTGAGAGCCCATCACGCAAATGAGCATGAAAAATCCTTGATATTTCCTTCTGGGAGATATCAAGGATTCTTTTTATTTTGATAACACGTAGGTGCTCCACATATCTTCTGTGAAAACCTGCTCCTTTTCAGTAAGACCTGTTGCTTTTATGAGACCATTTATCGCATCCTCCTGCTGGTCATCATCTGCTACATACAAAAGTATCTTTTCGGCAGCCAGAACTCTTTCATCGGTAACAGGCTCCAGGTTTTCCTCATCCATATAGAAAACCTCCGGATACTCAAGGATCTCATTTGTCAGACGCCACACATTATGCGGGGTAGCTGGATTAAACATAACTATGGCAACCTGATCACTGTTTTCAGCAGCATATTCTACCTTTGCCTGATCTTCCGGATACAGGAACAAAATATTCTTGTCAAAGGCATAGGCTTTCGCCAGTAAAGCAATAGCTACCAGAGGCAAAATCGCATAAGTTAAATATTTATTTAATTTCGCAAGATATTTATCCCAAAAACTAAACAACAAGACTATTATAATTCCGTAAATCGGCATTTCATATCTGTTTGATGCGCTTCCTACTAAAAGAGCAGCCTTTGACGCCAGAAGGAAATAACAAATTCCGCCAAAAGCCAGGGCTCCAAATTCGGTTTTCCTGTCATAATCATCATCTTCTACTGTTCCGACATACTCCCTGCCCAAAAACACGACAGCCACAAGAACCAATACAATAACAGCTATTATGATCGGCAGTAATCCGGCAAATACAAAATCGTTCAAAAGTCCGGCAAAGAAGGATATTCTCATAAACGAGTTTGCTATATCTAAAAGACTTTCTGTAGCTCCATTCCCCCTGTACCCTCCAAAGATCTGATGAAGGCTTGCAGGATATGCCAGGACGGCCAATAAAAGACTAAGCCCACAGGCAATGATATATATAACACCTTTTATATAATCCCGCTTAAAAAAGAATATCCATATCACAAAATAAAAACCGATTGGTACAAAAAACAGCAGATAAAAATACTGGGTCAAAAATCCAAGAAAAGAAGTGACTATAAGCGGAAGGAAATAGTATACAAAAAATCTGGCATTACTTATGTTACCGTATGCTTTTCCTTCGTATCTGCCGCTTATAACATTTGAATAGTAATTTCCGGTTCCTCTGACTCTTTTAATACGCTGTATCATTCCCACATGTATAGTGGCACAGGCAATGATAAATAGCGAAAGCCATGCGTACATTCTTATAAACAGATTGCAGGAAACTGTCTGAGGATTCATTCCCCAAAATGCCAGTATAGTAAGCCGAAGGTAATACGGTATTTCCAACATTTCCAGCAATTTATCAAATAGCAGAAATCCCAGCACAAAGGCTATCAGATTCGTTATAAGCCCTGTCCACTTCGTAAATACAAGCGAAAAAAAAGAACAGATGGTATGAAATATAAAATAATATACCGGCGGATGTACATCCCAGGACTGAACGAGACTGACCATTCCATAGTTAAAGGACTCACTGGGTTTTACTGTAAATTCCTCTGTTATGGTGGCCCGATCCTGCCACTGTCTGTCAGGCTGGTAAAGACCAATGCTCCTGTTGGAAGAATAGTACGTATAGTACTCATCCTCATGAAATCCCATCTTCTGAAAGCAAAAAAAGATATTTACTGCAAGAGATATTACAAATATCAATATCACTCCCAGTATCCTGAAATCAATATCCGGTTTTTGTTTCTTTTTTGGACTCACATGCACTCCTTATGTATTTCTTATAAATTACCTATGAAGCCTTATACTTGGTTTTACCACAAAAAATATCGTATGTTTTTATATTACAATCCTTTTATCCTTGCGTGGGTGCTTCTCACAAACCTGGGCGCTGTCGACAGGATCAGAAGATAGGCCTTTTGCTTACCTGTAAGATATCTGTTTTTCATAATATCAATCCTTTCTCTTCTGACATATCTGACAACATCCATATAAAAGGCATTTTCTCTATTCATCTTTGAAACAGGAATATGAAGCAGATAATCCAGCCTCTGAAAATAGCCAAACCTCTTCGCTACCTCTATAAGCTCAGGATTTCTATCCTTTACAAGAGAAAGGGCAACATCTGAATTCCTCACTATATCCGTAAACACACTTGGAAAATAATCCTTGTCCTCCTTCTTTTTTCTGGAATTACTCCCAGTTCTGTAAAACACGTGGTAATACTGCTCCGGAAGGATAACTACCTTATTTACTTCTCCGAGCATATGGATCATCAGATAAAAATCTTCATTGAGTTCACCTTCAGGGAACTTCATGCTCTCGGTAAAAAGACTGCGCTTAACAAGCTTTGTACAAAAAGATGCATCTCCTGTGTGCATAAGCAGTGTCTTAAGATGTTCCGAGGGAGTTATCTTAGTAACCTGTTGTGGAGGAATGACCACATCAGGCAGCTTTTCGCCGTTTTCTGCAATCTCATCCCTGGAAATCTGCACCATATCAGCGTCATATTCCTTAGCCGCCCAATAAAGCCTGGAATACATTCTTTTATCTACAAAGTCGTCACTGTCGACAAAACCAACATATTCTCCATCCGCATATTGAAGTCCCAGATTCCTCGCGCTGCTCGAGCCTCCGTTCTTCTTATGAAGAACCTTTACATTCTCATATCTTTCAGAAAGAGTATCTGCTATCTTGGGCGTATTATCAGTAGAACCATCGTCAACAATTATAATATCCAACAGTTCCTTCGGATAATCCTGCAAAGCCACCGATTCAACACATTTTTCCAATAGTGATTCAATATTATATGCCGGTATGATCACAGAAATCTTTTGTGCAATCACAAACTCTTAAGCCTCCTAATAATGCTTTATTCAAGGACATTTTTCTCCTGCCTTGTCCTTGCAATACCAGCTGGTTTTATAATCTCAGCTGCGCTCATTGGTCCCTCTTTTGCAGGAGTAGGATTTCCATTTTCAAAATATTCCCTGCAGAATCTTATAAATTCTTTTGAAGCGTTTTCAGGATTCCAGAGCTTTTCAATGGTCTTCTTGCCTTCAAGAGCCATTCTGACTATTTCTTTTTTGTTTTCAAAAAGAAAAATAAGCTTATTTACAAATTCTTCGAAATTTCCATCAGGATAAGTCAGCCCATTTTCTCCTTCTCTTATAAGAAATGGAACCGCTCCGGCTTCGCCGGATGCCAAAACACAGCATTTTTCTGACATTGCTTCGTTTACAACCGCTCCCCAGCCTTCAAGGTAATTGCTGGTAAAAAG
>JAFPVA010000016.1 GCA_017413105.1 Butyrivibrio sp.
GTTCGGGACTTAAATGGCACAGCATTGATTTCATCAATATCGGTGCTATAATTGAAAAAAGAAAAGGCTTCCCAAAACTCTTGGAAAGCCCATAAAATCAACAATTCGGGGTGTGGCTCAGCTTGGTAGAGCGCTTCGTTCGGGACGAAGAGGTCGCGTGTTCAAATCACGTCACCCCGACTCGTGTGACAATGAGGTGACAAAATCAGTTCACCTCATTGTGTTTTTTCCAAAGAAATTTCAAATCCTGTGCCTTGCTGTCTTTCCATGCTTCCTGCTTATGAAGATATATTCTCTTAGTTACTTCACTATCTTCATGTCCAAGCCACTGCTGAACCTCTCCAAGGCTCCAGCCCTTATCATAAAGGATAGAACAACAGCTGTGGCGGAGTTTGTGGAACGTAATACCATCAAGGTCAGTTCCTGTTTCTTTCTTGTATCTCTTTATAAGCTTGTTCATTATGTCACTGATATAGTCAGGGTCATATGGACTGCCTGCAGAACGACCTTCCCAACGGTTTGAGTCTTTTTCTGACCAGCTGAATACATACTTGCTGTTGCTGCACTCATCTTCAGTCCTTTTCTTAAGTCCGAGCAGTAAGTCCTCAACCTCTTCTGTAATGGGATAAGACCTGTGGCTTGCAGGGCTCTTGACATCGTCAATATCATATATTTTCTTGCCCTTGGTACGTGTCCTTTTTATCTCAAAGTGACCACCCTCAAAATCCACAGCATCCCACTGTAAGGCAAGTATTTCTTCCTTGCGCATTCCACTATATATTGTCAGCCTTATCATATCATAAAGCTTCCAAAAAGGGCAGGAGTAATCATCCTTATACTTCACAAGCCAGTCCATGAGGTTATTATACTCATCAAGGTTAAGCCAGCGTACATCATCTGCTTCCACATTGGGCTTATTATCGTGAGGAAGTTCTGTATGCTCACAGGGGTTAATGGTTATGACCTCCTGATTTATCTGGTCTTTGAAGAAGCCATATAATAATCCATGCGTATCCTTGATTGTCCTGTATGATAAACCTGTATTATTGCCCTTGCCTGATTTTTTCATCCAGTCAATGAATTCCTTTATGACCCTGGGTGATATGGACTCAACAGAATAATGAAACCGATTAAAATACTGTACAACCTTTTTCATTCTGTATTCATAGCTGTCAACACTGCTGTCCCTCATTTCCCCTCTTTTTGAAGCTACAAATAATTCAAGGGACTTCAGAAAATCATGATGCTCATAAGAATCATACTTCTCTTTGAGAATATCAGATAATTTGCTCTCAATCATCTTACGCTGGTTCTTTACTTCCTTGGCAGATGTATCCTTAGGCAGTGAAACACTGAACCTTGCTCTGTCAGGATAACCTACAGCATCATGCAGACCTATTACTATGGTAAGTCTTGTTCTGCCTGATGAAGTCTTGGTGTTATTTGTGTAAACATTGACTTCAGGCACTACCTCCTCATAAGCCAAATCCACCTTGTTTACTATTCCATTGAGTGAAACCATAAGCTCATTCGATAAAACCTTATTCATCATAACTTTTATCCTCACTTTCTAAATGGGGTGGGAGTGTACCGCTACGTCCATCCCCTGTCAACAGTGTGTGATAAAAATCTCTCTGCGCATTAAGATTTTTTCTGAGGTGCTTTCTTGTGCTCCTCTGATACCATCATAGCAAATTGGGGTTTTTCAAAATCCTCATATATTTAGCTCAATGAGTCCTCATGTCAAAATGACGTTTATGAACATAAAAATCAATGAATCATGGGGTTTTTACAATGATGTTCGTTTGGGGCTTGTCAAGAGAAAAATTGTTAATATTTTATGAACAAAATCTCTTTACGCTTCTTATATTTATCTACCAGTTCATTTTATGCCTGTATCCAATTTCAGCACCATTCATACCTTATATATCTTCCATACCCCCTATTTTCCATCAAAATCTACCGAAATTGTCCCCTAAAAATATTTTTCCCTTTGTCATCCTCTCCAGAATCAAATATCCAAGACAAAATTATTCCCTATGTAATACCATTTTTACAGACAAAGAGAGCAGTCAACATCATAACGATGCAACCGCTCTCTTCATACAGAGGATACAAACACAGGTGTCCTGCTAAACACTCTTCCGAATCCGTTTCTTTAACACATCACATATTGCTTGCGCCGCTTCCAAGTTGTCGTTCATCTGACCGTCATTAGGCACGTTGAATGCTCCTATCTGCTTACAATATCCACTGGTATCAACAGCCCATATGCCAAACGTGACATTGTCAATCATCTTTGGCACAAGCCTGAAACTGTTGCCCCTCATAACGCAACACCTCCATTCCCACACGAACCAAGCATATCATTAAGCCGGTTAAGATCATCATCACCCTTTGTTAAAAATACATCCCTGCCTATCAGCCCAACAAAATGCTTTCCGTATTCCTCCAGCGTCTCCAGTACAGCATCCTCACCTATATTCATGGCATCAATATATATCCTTGAACGCAGTGTGCTTATGGGATTTGCATTTTCATCCATTACCGACAGGTCTTGCTGATAACAATATTTCCTCATGCCTTACTTACCTCCGTTTAATTTATCTGAATTCACTCGTATGCCTTAATCAGTGCAATTATTGTATGTATGGAAAAATCCCACCTGACTTGTCTTTCATCAGGTGGGACTTACTATTCATTGATATTTTTTGTAAGTGCACCTACAATTCAGCCCTTATCAGCATTCTCCTCGTCCTTAAGCACAACTCTTACGAACCATCTTGCTACACGAGCAATGTTCTTTAAGATATACAGCTGGCAGACCGTCCATATCTGAACAGCTGTGATAATAATGATAACTCCTACTGCATCCATAATCACTTACCCCCTTTGCCCTTAGCTGTATCCTTAGTCACAGGCGTAACAGCATTCTTATCATCTTTCTTCACTTCAGGCTTATTCACATCCTTTGCAGGCTCAACAGGTTTCTCTTCCGGTTTTTTCACAACAACTTCAACCTTTGCAACCTCAATCCTACCGTCCTTAAGCCTTGCCCCACCAGTCAGCACCCCTAAGGTCAGGTAAGCCTTAATCTGTTCATCAGTAAGGTTCACCTGCTCGAACTTGTTGGAAATGCACTTATAAACCGTCTTGCCTTCAACCTTATCCGTTCCATAGCAGATATAGGCCATATTGACAAGACTCTCACTGTCCATAGGTCTGTAGTTTCCTATGTGCCTGTGTTCCATAACAGAAGTAGTAAAAAAGCCTTCAGCGTCTGCTTCCAGTTCTCCGTCCTTGCCAAGGCACAGACCGTAAACCTTATCCTTGCCACCCCTTATCATGTCCTGCAACTGCTTCGAGGTGTATTCCTCGATGTTCTTGCCGTTCCAAGTCTCCCAGCCAAGCTCCCTGTTGCCAAGCATAACCCTGTTTACTACCACATTCATCTTACACATAACATAGCCCTCCATTATTATTCAAACTGTTACGGAAATGATTCCATTCCCTTAATTGCAGGGCAATCCTAACGCTGACATATTGAGGAGAGCAAGATGTGATAATGCAAGGAGATTATCGCCTGAATGCGCTGATTTTTAGGGAGATTGACGGACATAAAAACACCCTGCCAATGCTGACAGGGTATCAAACAATCATAATGTCTTATTATATTTCTATTGCTCGTTTGCAATCATATCAAGTATCTCATTCTGTGAAATACAGTCGGTCGGGTTTATCTTGCTGTTAAAGCTGATATAATCGTCAACCTTAAAATCCTCAATAATGATATCGCTCTCAGGAGCGTGCTTAAAATCACAGAATCTTATAAAATCATCCCCAAGCAGGAGCTTCCTGTTATCTACCATAGGTGACAGCCAGTAATAAAACCTTGGCAGAAATATCTTTCCCATAGTGACATTTTCTGCATAACACTTGACTGCAAACATCTCCTGCCCTGATGCGGATATATAATTGTTTGCAATCACACCATTATCTCTGCACCTTTTAAATACTCTCTGTATTTCCTCTTCGGTTTGTTTGATATCTTTATTCAGTGCACCTAATGTAACAAAGGTGGAAGTTGCACTAGTATCGAACTTAAAATGCAGAACCTTATTCTTAACAATGTTTCCTCCAGCCATGTGGTAGGCGGAGCCGGTATAGATAGCCTTAGTCAATGCTGTTGACCTCCTTGCTGTCTATGCCCTGCATAATAAGGTATCTTCCCTCATATCCACGTTCATAAAACAGATCTTCCAGTCTTTTATTAAACTCTCCTGCAATAGCCCTTGCTATAACGCTTACCATTCTTTCATCAGCATCCTCATCAGCTTCAACGATACTGTCACAGTCAAGATGCTCATACAGGAATTTATATCTATCTGTTTTCAACGGAGTATCATAAAAAAATATCCCGTTCTGCACTTGCTCATTAGCTGTAGCTGTCATACCTTCCATGCCTCCTCTCTTCAAGGTTGCTTGTATACTATCTCTACCTACATTATAGAGCAACAGGGACTGATTGCAAGGACTTCATATATTATTCACAAACCAACAAGCCCTCCGGTCACGCTTCCTTTTCCCTGTCTGCCATCAGCCTTAAAATGCGTTTCTTGGTAAGCTCGATGCGCTTATCTCTTTCACAATCTATATTATCTATATATCTCTGGCTCGAACATCGACCTAAGCAAATGGGTATCAAGGGGCATTCCCCACATTCATCTATCACCCTGTTGGTATCCCATATAGTGGCTGTCCTGTCAATTTTGCCTGATTGGTCTTTGATATTGCCAACAACATATTGTTCCTGACCTATTAGATGCTCGCAGATATATAGTTCTCCCTTGGTTCCGACTACATAGTATTCCGGGTGACGAGCTTCACAGCCATATGTTCTTTTTATGCCAGTAGCCTTGCACTGCATCAGAATATCATAGGCTTTATGAAAATCCTCAAAAGATATGCTGTTCTCATCAGTAATCTTATCAGTATTCTGTGGGGCTACATTGACTGCTTTGATGTTAGATTTGATTTCATACTCGTCCCTTAATAGCTCCATTAAGGGTTCAACATCAGCTTTTGTTGTTTCGGACACATTGAAATGAATGATTATTTTTAATATATCCTCTACGTCTTTGATATTTTGAATTGTCTTATAAAAGTCTTCCTCTTTACAACCTTTAAGTGCTGAGTATGTATCAGCTAAACCATCTATGGGAATTACTACTTCATCTGTTACGTGTAACTCTTTTAATTCTTGTGCTAATTCTTTAGTTAGTAATCTACCATTAGTATATAGCTTAGCACTAAATTCTATATTATTGCTGATAAGCTTCTTGGAAATGTATCTTATGATATCCATATTGAGTAGACTCTCTCCACCGAACCATTTAATCTTTAATGGCTTGCTAAACTCATGATCCGCGTACCGCCTTTGTATGAAAGCTATGATTCCATCTGCTATATCTGTGGTCATGAAATCATTTTGACATATTTGTTCTCTCTCGAAACAGTATACGCAGGAATAGTTACAGGCGAGCGTTGTAAAGATACTAACGAACATGAAATCTGCTTTTTCCTGATGAGCCTGTATATCATCTTTTAATCTCCGGATTTCATCTAATAATACAGGGACTATGAATCCATCTTCAGCGATGCTGACAGGAACATCTCCAAGGTCAATATTGTTCTTTCCATATACGTCTAGGAAATCCACTCTGTTCAGATATCTATATCGCAGACTATATGTATTGAAAAGTAGAACCTTTTCCTTGGTTTCCTCAACTATTATATTGAATTGAGAATACTTATATAATGATTGCTCCATTCAGCCTTTCTCCCAAAACAACCTGTCACTTAACATGACAGGTTGTTTCTACTTGTAAATACTTTATCCATAAACACAGGAGTTGTGTTATGAACTTTATTCTGCTGCTGCACAGTATGAACCTGAGCAGTAAGATGCTTCACAATCGGATGGAGTCCAATCACTAAAGCAATCTGCACTACAATATCCTTCACAGTCACTTTCACAGTATGATGCTGCACAATCACTTGGCGCTGGAGCTGGATTTGTTGTGCCTGTGCTGGGCTTGGTGGGACCAGTGTTGCCACCGCTGGTTGGCTTATTTGTACTTAACAGGCTTCCGCTTACAAACTCTGTTTCTTTATCCTCTGAATCCTCTGTAGGCTTCAGTACATACCATGTTTTTTCATTATAAACAACCTTGCCGATTACAATGACTTCCTGTCCAGTCTTAAGAGAACTTATGACCTCACTGCCACCCACATAAGGTTTATTCCTTATATTGGAATCCTGTTTAGCCCACATAGTTATATCGTCCATAGGCTCTATATCATATTCAGATGCTTCTTCAACAAGTGCTTCTTTCTTTTCTTCCGGTTGTTCCTTTACCTCGTCCTCAACTGGCTCTTGGGTTTCTTCCTTTTTCTCCTTAGGTTCAGGTGCTTCCGTTGGTGCCTCTGTAGGCTGTTCTGCTTCGACAGCTACAGGTTCTTCTACAGGCTCTTGCTGTGGAGCAGTAGAACCACAAGCTGTAACCGTTAATGAAATTGATAAACCTATTGCTGATACGATTTCTTTTCTTTTCATATGCGTAATAATCCTTTATTCTGCTACTGCACAATAGGATGCCGAACAGTTGCCACCAAAACAATCATTTGGTATACCGCTTAGACAATCACCCCAATCGCAATCAGATACATCACAATCTGCCACTGCACAGTCACTGGGCTGCGGGGCTGGGGCTGGATTTGTAGTGCCTGTATTACCAATTGATTTTTTGTCTCCTGTTTTACCTGAATTAGGTTTGCTCTCACTTAATAAACTGCCACTTACAAATCTCTTCTCGTCTGGATTCTCATTATCATTTTGTAGCAGATACCATGTCTTATCCTTATAAACAGTTTTCCCTATGACGCTGATTGCCTGACCTACTGATAATGTACCAATGACCTTACTGCCATCAATGCAGGGAAAATCTCTTACGTTTGACTGCTGTGTTGCATACATTACAGCCACAGGCTCTATATTCTCAATTACATATTCAGCTTCTTCAGGTTCTTCAATAGTCTCTGCCTGCTCTGTTGTATCAGACTCCGTACTATTCTCACTTACTTCTTCAGAGACTTCCTCAACTTCCTTCTCCTCCTCAACAGGGGCAGGGGTAGGAGAGGGTTCTTCCTCTGATACCTCGGTTACCTCTTCAACAGGTTCGAGCTGTTGCACCTCTGTACCACAGGCACTCATTGACAGGGCTACCGATAAACCCAATGCAACTATCTCTTTATTTTTCATGTGTTATACTCCAATTGTATTAAACAAAGATTTTTTTGTAATCCTCACTAAAGCCTTTTATCTGCTCCTTGCCCCATTTCCCACGAGCAAGACCAGCCTTTTCTTTACTGCTTGTATACTCGCTAAACTTGTCATCGTTTAACTTCCCGTTAATATAATCTTTATAATTTGCAGGAATATCCATTCTCACAGTACCATCGTTACCGATTGTAATGCTTCCATCAACAGGAACATTGCCTATTTTACTGCTAAAGCTTGTTTCCAATACATATTTCTGGTTTTCTCTATAGGTTGACTTCCTTACCTCAAAACCATTACTCACACTACCTAAGGCATCTGCCACTAAAGATGCTGACTTAACATTCTCGTTGCTTAAAAAGCACATAACAAACCCTCCAATCTGCCAACTGTACTGACCGCTGACCGACAAAGACATATACAATAATCCACAATGAGGGTAACGCAAAAGGAGTTGTTTGTCAACTCTTTTAGAGTTGCTTTGCAACGCCTAAAAAGTTGCCATCCCTAATAAACTTTACTTTAAGCGTTGGAGGATTACACATGGTAGCAGGACTTCCTGATAAACTGAAACAGTTGAGATTACAGAACCACTATTCACAAAAGGAGCTGTCAGACCTCTTGGGTCTGTCTCCGTCTATTATCAGTGGTTATGAAATAGGAGATAAGACACCCAGCCTTGAAATATTCATGAAAATCTCATCACTGTATCATGTCAGTGCCGACTTCCTGCTTGGAATCTCAAACAAACAGAAGCCTACCCTTATTGATGCCACAGGGCTTGCTCCTGAGGAAATCAAGAGCCTCCACATCCTCATTGATGCAATCAAAAAAGGACACCAGTGATAACAAACCTCATCACTACTGTCCTCTTTGCAAATATCGGGAATAATCAGCATCTACGTTCCGCTAAATTTGTACATCTGCCAAGCCACATGGCTTTATATTGTTGTTTCCCCTCTTGTCTGTACTGTTACTTTATCCATTCCCTCTGTATAATTTGTAATCATATCCGAATACCTCTCACAATTATAGTGGAGCACCTCTTGTTGTATAAAGATAATTCGGTTTGTCCTATGTTATGTGCGATTACCTATATATAATGTTTTTATGGTCGAAACATCGGCACATATCATAAGCAGCCACTGTAAATAATTATTCTACATCCTGCAATTTTTCCAAATTAGTCCGCTCCCGATTCTCTTTATATTCTTTTATCACATTATAAACCGTGGATTTCCCACACCCCATAATGTTAACAATCGCTTTCACCGTCAGCCCTGAACTGTATAAGAGCCAAATCTTCTTATTATCACATTTATCCTGTTGAGCCAGTCTTGCCCCTTTATTCAATCGCCCGTGCCAGTCCCTTTTTATGTTGCGGTCAGCTTCAAACTTCTTACGCCGTTCATTATTTATAATACTGTCAATATATGCTTCGTCCGGTTCCTCAAAATTATATGCCCCGAAACCATATTCGTCATAATCGCCACTATCATCATTTATAAACATATCATCCATATCATCTATGTTTTCCATATATCCTATGCCTCCAGTATCTTCATAATTTCTACATTTTTCTTAATTCAGTGTAACTACAGACACGCTACAATATAAGCAGTAGCACCCCGACCCTTTGTAACAATTTCATTGAAATGGTAATAACCCCATATTATCTGTTGCCATCCTGCAAAATCCATCCTCACAAAACAATACCATTTACCAATTTTATGTTTTTGCTTTGTAGGTAACATACATAAATGCTGTAAATACAGGTCTATCATCTATGCCCTATAAAACGAATGGCACACGCTGTCGCGTATGCCAAATAATCAATTCTATATAGTTGGTAATTTTGGTAACATGGCAACTATCCCTGTTCCAGCTACTACTATTATTATAACAGAGCTGTTGCGGTAATCAATAGTTTTTCCATAATACCTCAACCCTTTTATTGTTTTTCTTAGAGCCTACCCCTGTGGTTGTCCTGAAATAGGTTTTGCTCCAGTCAGCAAGGTAACTATTGTACAAAGCCACATCATAGTTGCTTATGATAATTCTTGCCGTCGTATCAGGCTTTGTTATCTCATCAAGAAGCCTCTCATGGTCTTCATAGGTATAGGACATCTTATAAATGGTTCCAAGGTTCTTATGCTCATCCTTAGGCTTTAGGTAGCTTGGGTCAAGGTAAATCATAGCATCATCATAGACCCTGTACTGCCTCACAAGATCAAGGGCATCCACCTGTGTTATTGTAACATCCCGGAGCCTGTCGGCGATATTATACAGGTTATTGACGGCTCTGTAATAAGCCTTTATATCCCTGTTCTTTTCCTCACTCCATACAGTACCCATGCCATCCCTTGAACTATAATATAATTGAAATATCGTAAAAGCCATTCTCACATCAGTTACGGTGCTTCCACTTTCATTTGAGTTCAGGATATCATCGGTATATCGGTTTATAACACCAGTCTTAATCTGTTTAACAAAAGCATCCTTGTGATGTTCGTATAGCTCTGCTGTATCCTCTGATGTTGATATGCGCTTATCCCATTCTGCCCTGAATGCCTGCTCGGCTTCCTTGGCTCCCTCTTCAACATCTTTGCGTATTATATCCCAAAAATCGGAGTACAGCTTATAATATTTCCTTATCTGCACCTCTTCTAAAGGCTCTATGATACCAAGACAGTATGAGTCTCCTATTATCTTTCCCAATACAACAACGATATCATCATAATCCTCATGGTTTATGGCTTTTATGCATTCATTGAAATACTTGTGCGGAGTGCGTCTCTTACATTCAAGCAGTATAGATTTCAGCCGTGCATTACTTGATGTATTAAGCCTGTCCTCATTCTCCATGCGTTCAAGCACAAGCTCATCAAAGCTATCCTTTGAGGGCGGGTTATCCCTTAACATCCCTATGAGTTCTTCAAGCCTGTCCTTGTCCTGCATAACTCCCAAAAATGTGGTAAGCCCATATCCGAAGTCATTATATATCTCTGCACGGTGCCTCTTTTTATTGAGCAGTGTCCGGCATCCCCCACCGAAAGGCTCTATATACAGCTTAGTATTGTCATAATCAATCATACTGCATATAATCCTGCTCATGCGTGCCTTGCCCCCATAATAAGGGAATGGTGACAGCACCTTACTTGCCGTTCTCATTTTCAAGGCTCACTTTCCCTGCTATCTCCATAAACCTGTCACTCCAAAAGGCTATGACCTTTCCATGCTTCCTGTCCGTATAATCATTCCTCCCTGCATTGGTCTTGGTATATCCATATATAGCAAGGGCTTCCTTGATATCTGTGAGCGGAAACCTCCTGTATGCGCTGTCATTGTGCCATTCCTTTATTGTTGATACAGGCACATACAATAGCTTACTGGCTGTATTGTCAATAACAGCAGAAGCATCCTCTTTCCAATGTTCTGCACACAGCTCAACGAACTGCCTGACAATGGATTCGGGTATGTCATTCTCAATATATTCCCTGTCTATTGCGTTAAGCTCAAAGTACTTATCCCTGATAAACCTTGCCAGTTCATCAAAACTGGCGACAGACATATAAACACCATAATCCTCAAGCCTGTATATATCATCAGCTATCCTTGTACTGGCAGAAACCAGACTGCCATCCTCAACTTTATTCCTGATAATATCAATACGCAGTGCTTCTTTCCTCGAATAAACATCCTTAAGCCTTGTAACCCTGAACTGGGTATCCTTGTTGCGATCGGCTATAAGCTTCAATTCTTCGAGCCTGTTAGCTTCTGCTACGAGTGCCCTATATTTTGAATCGGTTACAAGATATTCATTGTTTAAGCCTTTCCTCTTATTATCGTCCTTTTCTTTTTTTCTTTGGTCGTTCAGCTTGGATATTTTACGAGCCAGTTCTTTAGCTTCGTTGTCCTTGTTTGTTTTCTTGTCTGCAATATCATCATCGACAGCTATGCTTATATATAAAGCTGTCATATCATCATTCATATTGTCATTCCACTTATATCTGCTGTTATGGCTCTGCACGGCACCCTACCTCCATATCTGATTTGCCAAAAGTATAGCACCGTGAGTGATATAATACCACCTGTTTCAATAGTCTATTACATACTTTTTGACTCTGTTGTAAAAGGTTGCCCTTGTAATCCCCAAGGCATCGGCTGCAGCAGTGGCAGATATCCTCTTATCAGCCCACAGCCCATATACTTCATCAAAGTTCTCAAGCTTCTTTTCGGCGCGTCCCTTGTACCTGCCCTCTGCCTTGGCCAAGGCAATTCCATCCCTCTGGCGTTCCAGTATCAGGGCTCTTTCAAATTCGTTAAGCCCTGCAAACACTGTCAGAATGAGCTTTCCCTGTGGGGTTGACGTGTCAAAGTTCTCCTTAAGGCTCACTATCTTAACGCCCCTGTCATTTAGTGTGCTTATCGTGTTGAGCAGATCCATTGTTGAGCGTGACAGCCTGCTCCACTCGGATACATACAGCTCATCACCTTCCCTTAAGAAGTCCATCATCCTTTGGAATTCAGGCCTTGCGGTGTTCTTGCCTGATATCTTTTCTACATAAAACTTCTCAATATTATATGGCTTCAATGCCTCCATCTGCCTTGCTACTGACTGGTCTTGTGTACTTACACGCACATATCCTGTTCTCATTATGCTACCTCTCTTCCTATCCATCTGTATAATTTGACCCTACCCTATCTTTACAATCCACTACTTGCAGGAAATGTAAAAATAGAATTGCTGATTATTATATTTTGACACCATATTTTATATGTAAAATAACAATCATCCCCATATCCTATTTAAGCAATTACAGCCTGCCTGTTACCTTTACTTGGGAACGACCATGAATTGCTCCATACAGTCCATACACATGACATTCAATTCCTTTGTTGCCCTGAAGCTGTTCCCACAGCTTGGACACACATACTTCCTCGTGGAGCATTTAGGCTTCTTCACAGCCAAGCCACCATCACCCCCTGTGGCTCCACCAGTACCTGCTATGCCTATCATTGCCCCGGCACCAATACAGCCGTCCCTGTTTATGTCAATGGGCTTCTCTATCCCATATCTCTTAAGTACATCAACAAACTCTGGCGTCGGTTCCGTAACACTCCATCCTATACCCTGATGATATGATATGCTTAATCCTCTTTTTTCTGCTTCAATCTTGAAGTTCTTATTGTGGTATCTTCCATACTGGCTTGTATCCTGTATCCCATTCAGGGCACAGTAATAGTGCGTTAGCTCATGGCAGAGGGTAGCAATCACGTTTTCTACAGGGCGGTCGATATGCTCAACTGATATGTTGATTTCATGAAGCCTGTCATTGTCAACCCTCCATTCTTCACCCACAGTATAATGCCCGTTTGTTCTCGGCGAGCTTTGCAGGGTAATCACAATTGGCGGCAGTTCTGAATTGAAATATACCTCGTTCAGAACATCAAAGGCATATTCCAACATCTCCTGATAACTCTTAAGCATGACAGCACCTCCATTCCACCAGTAGCTTGCTGGTATCTTTTTCTGATACTCATATCCAAGCCTGATTTTTGGAAGTGTACTTTCAAAAAAGAGACCCAAGATGCTCATGCAACTTGGGCTAAATCTCCTATTGACTTTTTGAAAATGATGGTGCCATAATGCACATGAAAAGGAAATAGGTGCTTGCTGTCAACGTCATTTGTCTTAGAGTGCCTCTTTTTTTAGGCTCTCGTGTGACAGCTGGGTGACAAAAATAAAAATAACGCCTATGGGATTCTTTTTTTGATACGTTGATTACAAATACAATGCCTGTGGGCACATATATATATGAGTATCACCTCTTAAAACATGAGTAAAACCCATTATTAAACGTTCGGGACGTAGAGGTCGTGGGTTCGAATCCCGTCGCCCCGATTATTTTTACCTCAATTCTAACTTTTTTCTAACTTTTTCCGTTTATCACCGCGTTAATCATTTTATCACGGACAGTTTTCGTGAAAAATGGGTTGAAGATACCGATAAAGATACTTACTTTACTGTTAATCCGTTACTTTCAAAATATCTGGAGATCAAAAACGGAGATGAGACCATTCCCTTGGATAATCTTTTAATTCATCCTCTTTTAGACCCAAACAGAATTATACCGACTTTCGTGCAATTCGAAAGTTATCAGGATTTAATACAAAGAAGATCATCCTGATTATAAGGAACAGGCGAAGCAACACGCGATAGATAATGCGCAGAAGGCAAGAGAATCCGCCAATTCGCCAATCTGCCGATCGGCGGTTTCGGCAGATAGCCGACACAATCCTGGAAACTGAAACAACTTGTTTCAGTTTCTACAAAAAAAATGAAGCAAGCTGCTTCAGTATTTACCGGATAAAAAACTGAACCCGGATGGTTCAGAAATACATAAACCAAAACTTCATCAACTTGGTGAAGAATTACAACACTTTACGGAAACGAAACCAACGGATGAACGACCTTCCAAACGCAGCAGAGATATACCTGCGATACATAACCGAATATGATGACAGGGATCTGGAAGCACTGCTTACTGCATACAGGGACGGTCTTTATCTGTTTCTTTTAAGCTATGTGAAGAATGAGGAAGATGCCGAAGAGCTGATGATGGATACCTTTGCGAAGCTCGCGGTCGATAAGCCGGACTTTGAAATAAGGAAAAACGGAAGCTTTAAAAGCTGGCTGTATGCGATCGCAAGGAACAACGCCCTTATGCATATCCGAAGGCATAAGATGGAAGCTGTACCGCTTGAGGAAGAGACCATATCGGATGCTGATACACCGGAATCTGCTCTCCTTAAGGATGAACAGAATAAAACGCTCTACAAAGCCCTGTCGTCCTTAAAGCCGGAGTACCGCAGGGCATTGATGCTTTTATATATCGAGGGGCTTACTTATGAGGAGATCGCTAAGGCGATGGGGCTGCGGATCCGTCAGGTATATAACCTCATAGAGCGTGGCAAGAAGAGCCTTAAGAAGACCTTGGAAGGGATGGGGATAGACGATGCGCGATATTAAGGATCAGATAAAAGAAATAAACAGGCGTCGCGATATCTATACGGATATAAAGAGACTGCGAAGGAAGCTCATTGAGGAATGTGCTGCCTGTTTATCATGCATCCTGTTAGTTACAATCGTTGCCTTCAACATCCCGGCACTTGAGGCGGTATCAGAACAGACACCCGTTAAGCAGTACGGGAGCATGATACTTGCCGTTCCGACAGTCGGATATGTGCTGATCGCCGTCCTGTTTTTCATTCTCGGGATCGCGGTAACGCTTCTATGCCAACACTATAGAAAATATAAGGAAAAGGAACAGGATCTATGACGGTAATACAGATATCCATTATATCCGTATCAATACAGATCGCGACTTTTGCTGTTTTGCTGATGCTCTCGATAAAGCTGATCGGTGAAAGTGCAAGAAATCTTACTGCAGTGTTTTTATCCTTCAGTTACAGCTTGTTTCTTCTCACGGATCTGTACTGGCTTATATATGACCTGATGAGACCCGAGTCGAGAATGCCCTTTGCTGCCAACGAAATAGGGGAAGCAGCACTGTTTTTGGTTACGGCGGCAACGATCAATTCGGCTGTAAAACGACGCACACGCCTGCCGATGGGTTATCTTGTCGGAACCTTTCTGTTTTCAGTATCCAATGTCGTGCTGTGGATCCTGTGGTCGGGAGAGGTCGTACAGGATATTGTGTCTGGCATCGTTTTTGCGTGGCTGTTATACAGCATCGTCCGCTCCTCAGGTGGTCACAGGCATTTGACAAGTCGGAATGGATCGTGCTTGGCTTATTATGTACCGCGATTATCGTATGCCAGGGACTTACATTCATAGTACCGGAGAATGTTAAGCCGGTGCCGGATACATGTGCATACCTCCTTCTGATAGCGGGAGGCGTTTTCTTTATCTATAAGCTCATCAGAGCATACAAGGGTGGCCTTGCATATGCGCAGTTGTTTCTCTCATATGCCCTTGTCGTATGGCTGACGATGGCTAAATATATGAGCGGTGGGAACTGGTATAACCTTTTCATGACTCTGGAGACGATCGGAATCCCGCTATGGTATATGTCCGTCAGAAAGGTGGTGAAGGCTGAATGATATTTTCAGAGAATATCCTGATATGTATGGCACTGCCTTTATTATTGACGGTCTTCTTTGTACGGGACAGCGCACGCCAGCTTGTCATCAATTTCATCATCGGTATGGCCGTATGCCTTCTCGGAGCGTATGTCAGCGGCTTTATAGATGTTGCTTTCGGCTATGGAACGGAGGATACTGCGATATTCATATCACCTGTAGTGGAAGAAACAATGAAGTTCTTGCCGTTACTGTTTTATTTCCTCATGTTCGCACCGGAAGATGACAGGTTGTTTTCTGCCGCTGTAGGTGTGGGAGCCGGTTTTGCATCATATGAAAATGTCTGCTCCATGATCACATCCGGTACGGAGAGTTTAAGCTTCCTGCTCATACGCGGACTTGCGGTAGGCGTGATGCACATAGTAAGTGTATCCGCGCTTGCTCTCGGACTTATGATAGCAAGACACTATAAGGTGTCGGGGCTTTCGAGCATACTCGGTGCACTTTCCGTCAGCATGCTTTTCCACGGAATATATAATCTTCTGGCATCTGAACCGGGTATCACCTCATGGGTGGGCTTCTGCCTGCCTATCATCACTTCATTCATCCTGCTTTTGATATACAAGAGACTCAGAACGCAGTGATGTATAATCGGTAAAAAAGTGAGTAAAATCGAAAAATTCTGCATTATATATAGTGAATGGGTAATTCAGAGTCGAAGGAGGCGACAAATGAGAAGTATTGAAGACCAGATATCTGAGATCAGGCGGCGAAAATCATTATATACCACAAAGAAGCAGGTCCGCAGGTTATCTTATCTTGCAACAGTTATGGGTCTATTGCTTATAGCGGTATTGATGCTTGCCCCCGGCGTGAAGGGAACAGTCGGCTTGACCGGCTCGCATCTGGGAGCAACCATCTTAGGGCCGGAAGCAGGCGGATATGTCATTGTGGCTCTTCTTTCATTCGCACTGGGGATCCTGATAACGATAATCACACAGAAATACAGGAACACAAACAATTTATATGGGGCTGACGTCCCGGGAGGAGAGAAAGAGAAATGAGAAACAAAGAAATGCTTAAGAAGATGTCCGTAAAATTTGTAACCGCCATAATGATCGCGGCGATGTCAATGTCACCTGTTGCAGCTACGCTTGCATTTCCCATGACAGTGTATGCGGCAAACTATGATACTACCGATGATGTTCCGGAGGATAACGATGGGCACAGAAATCTTACCGCAGAAGACATCCTTACCACAAATACATCAACCATACACGAGAACAACGGCACCATCGTAACAAATGCTCCCGGTGCTGTAGTTGAGGTAAACAACAATATAGTTACGGACAATTACGGTGATGTTGCAAATCAAGGCAGCGGAAGCGTAGGAACCAATCATGTCGGCGGTACTGTATCGGGCACGGGAAGCATCGATGAGAACTATGGAAATGTAACCGGCGGAACAGTCACTGACAACTATGCAAGCGGAACTGTTACAGGCACGGATTCAAGAATAACCGGTGATAATTTCGGAACGGCAAAAAATATAGGACAGGTAGGAAACAATTATGCAAACGTTACCGATGCCAATGTAACAAATAATTATTCAAGCGGAACCGTTAACGAGAATACAAAAGATAATGTACAGGTAGAGAACAACTTCGGCGGTACATTGGGAGCCGGAGTAGATGCAATAACTGAATCTGATGCTGACCCCGGGCCTAATGCTGATAAGCTCAACCAGACCGATCCAAATCCTCCTGCACCCGCACCGCAGCCTCAGCCCGAGCCGCCGCAGGATAACGGCAACAATAACGACAACTCAGGCTCTGTGGACAATTCCGGCAGCAATAACGACAACTTCAAGATCGAGGTTGAACCCTATAACGGTAATCAGGATAATCCTTCCGGACAGAATCAGGATGCCTCTAATCCCGCTGTAACGACTCCTGCAATCGACACATCAGCAACTGCACTTGCGACCGCTACATGGGACGGAGCATCAATAAAGATCGGCGAGACTACAGTTACCGTATCGGCTTTTGCAGCGCAGGACTGCGCAGGCCTTGCATCAACGGCTGTCACACAGGCTGAACTGACTGTCGTATATGAAAGCATCTTTGCAAGCACGATAGCAGCAAACGGCAGATCTGTTGCAGACGCCCGTGCCGAGGCTCTTAGAATCGCAACATCGTTGGCTGAATACATCACAAAGGATCTTCCTACAAATTACACACCTGCAGAGGCGGCTACATATAAAGCGGCATATATGGATGCTTTCCTGAAGGCTATTGCAAGTGGAAAAACTCTTAAGAAAGCCCGCAATGCTGCTCTTTCCGCAGCAAGAACCAAAATGGCACAGGCATTGCTCGATCAGCTGAACGGAGAGCAAAAGAAATGGAGTTTTGCTCAACAAAAAATAGGAATAGGAATGACCATTGGAATAGAAACTCCTGTCACCACTGCTGCAACACAGGCATCTGTTGTCGGAGAAGCAGCCGATCCGGTGGCAGCTCAGATGATCGCCCAGGCACAGCAGGAAATGCAGGACGCGAGCGCGCTTGCTAACGGACAATAGAACAAAAACAACTGTATAATGTTTAAAGGGCTGTTCTGAGCAGCCCTTTCTTTATTTCATCTAATTCATTCGCGGTACATTGTTCTTCATGTTTACTGCATCACATCCTCTACTACTGCCTCGGGAGTTTTTCTCGCGAAACTTTCGATGCAGTTCATTTATGACGTAATCACAAGTTACCGGTTGGTATGGTGAGATCAGAGTTTTCAAGAGTGCGGCAGATGCTTTGCCATTGGGGAAAAGCACGGCGTGAGGATGTAATCCATTCAGCCACGTCTTCTTCACTTAATAGACCGGCCCTTTTCAGTCTCTCCGCCCATCTTCTCCTGAAACTGCATAAGAGCATATACAGCAGAATTAACCACACGGACATTATTACCGTCAACAATAAAAGTCACACGATCACCGGTATCAATACCCAGCGCAGCCCGGACGTTCTTCGGTATAGTAACCTGCCCCTTGGACATTACTCTTGCGTCATTTACAAATGCTGTAGCAGCCATAGTATTAACCTCCTGTCATAAAAGTAGGAAAGTAGGAATTCTAACGGTAGTATTCGGGACGTAGAGGGCCCACGACGTCCGGTGGAGGAGGGACAAACTTAGCGATACATTTCCGGCAACCATGTAAAAACAACGTAAATCAAGGCATTCCGGCTATTCACGATAAGAACAGAAACCCGAAGATAGCGTAACTTTTTTGTAGGACAAAGAAAGAAAAGGGAACACCTTCGTGATATAGTTTATATTTGGTGCTCAAGCCAATATAAACTCACAGGAGGTGTTCCCTAA
>JAFPVA010000158.1 GCA_017413105.1 Butyrivibrio sp.
AACACATATGCATTGTACCTGAAATGACATAGTTTTCGCCCATTATTTATTGCTTATCATTGTTTGTAACTTATTAACCAATTGCACAGAAGGCTTAAATGCTGGTTCTTTTGTGCATAATATATAAGAAAGTATAGAGAGGCTGAAGATTATGAGAATTGAAAACTTTGAAGATCTGCATAAAGCTATAATTTCCGTTCATGAAGCATTGAAAAAGACAGAGGATTATCCTGAAAGCGTGGAAAAGATTGAGCACTGGCTTAATATTCCTGATGAAGTTTATGGGGACTTTCTGGAATCCGGTATGGACATCGCAAGTACGTTACATGATGCTGATGGCGCACTTCCGCTTCATCCTGCTGTTGCAGAGCTGCTGACCAGCATATATGAAAAAGGAATTGAAAAAGGCAATAGTGCAGCAGCTTGCGACCTGGGATCATTATTTTACACCGGAAGAGCCGGTACACAGGATTATGAGAAGGCAGCACATTATTACCATATTGCGGATAAGGGCGGTGACAGGCAGGCCACAGAGAACCTTGGCTACATATACTATTATGGTCGCACAGGCAAAAGAGATTATGAGAAGGCGTTCAATTACTTTATAAAAGGTGCGTTGGATGGGCATCTTAGGTCTTTGTATAAGGTCGGAGATTTTTATAAGAACGGTTATTACGTGGAAAAAGACGAGAAAGAAGCTTTCAGAATATATAAGCAGTGCGTTGATATGCTTTCAGATGAGTCGGTTCCTTTGGTAGGTGCTGATATCTATATGAGATTGGGTGATTGCCTATTTGAAGGCTGTGGAGTAGAAAGAAATATACTTGCGGCTTCCAGATACCTTAGTGCAGCTGAAAATATGTTTTATGTGAGATTGATGGAAGGCGATTTCTATCAGAAAAGAAATCTTGAGCATGTTTTGGAGCGCCTGGCTGAGATCAGGAAAATTGTAAAAGAAGAGATGCTGCCGGATCTATCATGGGCGGGATATGACGAGTAAGTTCGAAAAAAAGAGGGTAAGTTGAACTAACGGAAGAATAATTAGGGTACCTGAAGCATAAAGAGCACTGCTTTATCTCATTTGCTGAGGGTGGTGCTATGGGATGCCCCGGTGAGGTGCAGGTGATCACAGCTGGAGGATATGCATATAGCTTCAACCATATTTTAGGAGATATCCGATAGTAATGATTTCTGGAGGATGTAGTTTACTCGTTCTGGAGTAGATGCTGCGGGAATGATTCAGATGGTATACGGATTAAGCTTGCCATTATAATATTTCTCCTATAATATTTGATTGGGGGAAATGATAATGGGGAAAATTAAAATAAAAATATCAGTTTTTTTGACAATAATATTGGTGGTCTGCGCTTTATGTAGCTGCAGGCTGCCTTTTTTTGAGGATGATCGCACGCAGGGAGAAAAAAAGTATCCTGAGTTTATTACAATAGATGTTTTTGATGTACAGTCCAACACCAGAGGAATTCAGCGGGGGTGGTTTGCCAAGCTTGTCCGTGACAAGTTCAATATGCAGCTGAATATCATAGCGCCCAACCAGGAAGGTCATGGAGATGCCATATTTGAGAGTATGAGAGCTTCCGGAAATATCGGAGATATCATATTTATCGGGGCGGAAGACGGGAGTCTTCGCGACCTGGTAAGGGAGGGCCTGATCCTTGATATGACGGATTATATTGGAAACTGTGAAAATCTTCTTAAATATGAGAACCAGATAAGGCTTACATCAGCCAGCGCAGATGCCCCGGGATTGTTTGCAATACCAAGTGAGATTTCTTCCAATACAGAGGTGGGAGAAGCGGATTTCAGCGAGCCTACAAATGCGCCCTCCATCAGATGGGATCTGTACAGAGGCCTGGGATATCCGGAAGTTAAGACTCTCGAGGATCTTTTGCCGGTGCTTTCTAAGATGCAGGAAAACGCAGGAAAAAGTGATAGTGGAAAAGATGTTTATGCCTTTAGCCTATTTTCAGACTGGGACGGCGGCATCATGCAAAATGCCGGAGCAATTGCTTCACTTTATGGATATGATATTCTGGGATTTGTTCTGATGAATCCGCAAACCGGTGAAATGGAGAGTATAGCAGATGAAAACTCTGCATACTTCAGAGCCCTGAATTTCTTCTTTGAGGCCAATTCCATGGGGCTGGTGGACCCTGAATCTCCTTATCAAAACTATGACACTGTTGCCTCCAAATACAGGGACGGAGCGGTTCTTTATTCTTTTTGGCCCTGGATGGGACAGTCTTTATATAATTCAGAAACCAGACTTCGTGATGGGAAAGGCTTTGCATCACTCAAAATAGATGATGCCAGCTATGTGACCTGGGGAAATGATCCCGGGGGAAAACAGAGCTTTTCCATGATGATAGGCAAAAACACCAAGGATCCGCAGAGGATGGTGGATTTTGCCAACTGGCTCTTTTCCAGGGAGGGCATAGAGTGCAGCGGCTCACCAACCGGCGATTTCAGGGGCCCTGAGGGACTTACCTGGGAAATGACGGAGGATGGTCCCAAGTTTACCGAATTTGGCATAAAAGCTTTTATTGATATGGAAGAGGGGCTTGAAGTGCCTGAAGAATACGGTGGAGGGCTATGGAGCCAGGGCGTATCTGCGCTTAATTTCAAGCCTGTTGATGTACAGGACAGCGATGACAATGGAGTTCCTTACAGATATCAGTTGTGGGACGACTATACCAGTCGCAGTAAGACAGTTGTTTACAGTGATTGGGGCAAACTATACGGCACGGAAAAAGAGCCTATAGCTTATTTCAAAGAGCAGAACATGCTTACAATAATCCCCGGTGTCGAGTGGGGAGGCTTTTCGTACCCTGAGTATCTTCAGACCATAGAAGACCAGTGCCGCCAGACTATAGTTGACCATTCCTGGAAAATGGTCTTTGCATCTTCCAGGGCAGAATATGATCTATTAAAAAAGGAACTGATCAATACTTTGGATAAGCTGGGATATGATCAGGTGCTGGAATATAATATGAATGCGGCTAAGGATAAGCAGCTATTGTTTGATGCTGCCTTTAAGGGGGATACATAATGCACAGGGGACGAATTGGCAGACAGATGTACCGCGTTTTGATCCTTACCCTGTTGATCCCAATGGTCATTATAGGTGTTGTGTCCATTTCTATTCTTATGAGACAGATGAAGGACAGATATGAGGATCAGTCAAGGGCTGAAAATACCAGGATCAAATCAATAGTATTTGATATTACTTCGATTGTTTACACCAGTTTGGAACCTATTATTTCCTCACAGGAGTACAGGGATCTTTTTGCTTCAGACAGCTATGCAGTTGTCACCAAGGGTAAATACGATGCCCTGGATGCGGCGGTTTCTTCAATCATCAGGACAACAGCGGCTATTTCCTCCATTAATATTTATACCAATAATCCCAAGGTACCTACGGGAAGCCATGTAGTAAATGTAGGTATCAGCGGCGTTGAAAGGTTTGGAGAAAATGCGGACAAAGCTGCCGGAAGCGGAGTCACTGATGATCCTTTTAGCAGATTTGAATGGTACAACGATATTGATCACTCCGCATGGGACTCCTATACCTGCATCCATGTGCCCTTAAATGAGTATGAGAACGACTATGAGCTTGCTCTTGTACGGCGCTTCAATACAGGCTTTTCAGATAACAGGGCCTATATTGTGGTGACGGTAAGTACCAACTATTTAAGGAACAGACTGCTTACAACAGATAATTATATGCTTATAAGTCTGGACAGACATCCGGTATTTTTTTCCTCTAATTACAATGAGCGTGAAATTGAAATGCCGGAGTTTGAGGGAAACGGTGTAGATGAGTACAACTACATGGGAGATATGATGCTGGATGGAAAGCTGGCACTGACTTGTATTTCCAGTTTTGTTCCATATAAGATCACATCCAGATTTTTTGTCCTGACCGGAGATTACATGGCTCATGAAGCTATAAAAGATATCATGAGGGGATTTGTTCTGGTGCTGCTGTTGGCACTTATTGTTCCTTTAGTCATTGTCATTCTCTATTCGAGGTACTTCACCACCAGGGTAAATACGCTTAGAGAAGCCATGCACAGAGCCAGCACAGGTAACTACGATATAATTGAGAATATTAGCGGAGATGATGAACTGGCTGATACCTTTAAGGACCTAAAGGCTACAACCCAGCAGATAAGGGAACAGGAAGCAAGATTTTACGAAACTCAGATCCATGAGCAGCAACTTATTAATATGCAGCAGAACATGGAATTTAAGATCCTTTCGGGACAGATAAATCCGCATTTTTTATACAATACTCTTGAAGCTATCAGGATGCAGGCTATAAGAGGCGGGGACAGAGGTGTTGCCACCAGTGTCAAGTACCTTGCCAAAATAATGCATTATGTTCTGGAAAGCACCGGAAAATCTACTGCGACCCTTGCGGAGGAACTTACACATGTGGAGAGCTACCTTCAGATACAGAGGCTCAGGTTTGGGGAGCGCATCAACTGGAATTTCTATATAGCTGATGACTTTGATACTTCCGCTTATCACATGCTGCCGCTTCTATTGCAGCCTATAGTGGAAAATTCAGTGAGCCATGGCCTTAGGGAGATGGACCAGAACGGGCACATCATTATCATTGTTGAAACCCGGGAAGAAGAGCTACTGATAACGGTAAATGATGATGGCAAGGGTATGAGTCCCAAGCAGGTTGAAGAACTGAATTTGTCCATAAATGAGAAGAGGCAGGAAGACGATGAAAAAGGCGTTGCTAGCATCGGACTTTATAATATTAACCAGAGGATCAGGTTTTTTTACGGAAGTGATTATGGACTTACCATCAGGTCAAATCAGGGGAAAGGTACCAGTGTTGAGCTTAGGCTTCCAATAAATGTACAAAATGTACAGTAAATCATGTAGGATTAACAGGGTAAAAAATAAACAGATTATTATATAAAATTGCACTTGTAAGCGATATTTAATTCGTTTGCAAGTGCAATTTTTTGCGATATTCTTTCGGGTTGTGCATGCTCTGATCGTGGGGGAGGGGAACGTGTCTAAAGAAAAATTGGCTAAATTTGTCTATTACCCGTTTCGGGCAATCTCCGTACTGCTTTTGGTTGTACTGTTTTTTCCGGCGCTTAATGTTGCCAGGATAAGCGGGCTTATCAACAGGAGTATTTCTCTTCTTACAACAGGATTTTCTTATGGCAATTTGATCTCCAATTTCGGCAGGGCTTTTAAAAAGGGATGGGTCATGGAATCGACTCTAAAACTCCTTAATGTATCAAGTATGATAATCTGCCTTGGGATCATAGCCTGTGCAGTAGGTGCATGTCTATCCCTTGGAAACAGAAAATGTAAGGTGCTGGGAAATCTTATAAATACAGTCGGGGCGCTTGTTGCAGCAATTTCCATGGGAGGAATCCGGAGTGCTTATCTGCAGATAGCAGCAACTACCAAGCCGTCCAAGATTGAGCCCATGTTTCCGGGATTTTTCTTTATCCTTATGGGAATGCTTGTACTGATGGTGCTGATCAGTGTTTTTGAAATGTATCTGGTGGGGAAACCGGCCAAAAATGAGAAGTTTGAGATGGAAACCAGGTTCAGACTTTTTCTGATGTTTCTTCCTTTTATCCTTCTGACCTTTGTTTTCAGCTATCTGCCTCTGTGGGGCTGGAGATATGCGTTTTTTGACTACAAAGCCGGAGATACCCTGTCAATGGCTAATTTCGTGGGCTTTAAGTGGTTTCAGCAGCTGATACGAAACAAATCCACCACCAGAGATATTCTGAATGTTATGAAAAATACCCTGGCTATGAGCGGACTTGGAATTGCCACCAGCTGGGTTCCCATGGCTTTTGCAATCTTTCTTTCAGAGATTAAAAACGACAAATTCAGAAGAGTGGTACAGACTTTTACCACAATTCCGAATTTTATCAGCTGGGTACTGGTATTTGCCATTGCATTCTGTATTTTTTCAACTGATGGTTTTATCAGTTCTCTTATGATGAACCTGGGAATCTGGACTGAGGGAAAGAACTTTCTGATGGATGGATCCCACACCTGGTTAAAAATGCTGCTATGGGGACTGTGGAAGGGACTTGGCTGGAGCGCCATCATCTACATTGCGGGAATAGCGGGGATAGACCAGCAGTTATATGAAGCGGCGATCGTAGATGGTGCGGGACGATTCCAGAAAATGTGGCATGTAACAGTGCCGGGACTTATGCCTACTTTTTACGTGCTTCTGCTCATGGCGGTAGCGGGAATTCTCTCCAACGGAATGGATCAGTATCTTGTTTTTGAAAATTCCTCCAACACAGCCAAAATCATGGTCCTGGACCTGTATGTTTACAAGATGGGTATCGTTAAAGGTGCCATTCCGCTATCTACCGTTGTTGGAATGCTTAAATCAGTCATAAGCGTAACACTTTTGTATGGAGCAAACACCATATCCAAAGTGATCAGAGGCGAGACCATAGTTTGATGGGGGAATGATATGAGTACGAACAGGCATAAGAAAAAAATGAAACTTAAATTCGGAGATGTTGTTTTTAATATCATAAACTACTCTGTATTCGCTGCTTTTACCCTTATTTGTATTTTTCCGTTTTATTATCTGTTCATCAATACCATCAGTGACAATGAACTGGTAAGAAAAGGCCTTATTAATTTTATTCCGGTGGGAGTTCACTTTGAAAATTATATCCGTCTTTTACAGGTGAATGACCTTTTCGGCTCCTTTGCGGTAACCCTTGCAAGAACCATACTGGGAACTTTTGTTATGGTTCTTGCTTCAGCCTTTGTGGGATACCTGGTAACACAAAAGGAGATGTGGGGGAGAAGCTTCTGGTACAGGTTTTTGGTAGTTACCATGTACTTCAATGCAGGCATCATTCCCTGGTACCTGAACATGGCTATGCTGGGACTTACCAATACTTTCTGGGCATATATAATCCCCGGAATTGTTGCACCCTACAATATCATTCTGGTAAAGACCTACATAGAATCGGCAATACCATCTGAACTTGAGGAAAGTGCAGCCTTGGACGGTGCTTCCCATATGAAGATATTCATCAGCATCATACTTCCTTTGGCTAAGCCGATTTTGGCGACCATTACCATATTTGGCGCGGTGGGACACTGGAACTCTTTCCAGGATTCACTGATTCTCATGCAATCAGCTCCAAAGCTGTATACCTTACAGCACAGACTTTATATATACCTTAATACCACCAGCAATCTTGCGGCACTTATGAGCGCCGGAAGTACTTCCGGGATAAGTAAGAGTGTTATGGACTCTGCATTAAATGGAAAAGTGATCAAGTACACCATAGCTATGGTAACTATAATTCCTATTCTTTTAGTCTATCCCTTTATGCAGCGATATTTTGAAAAGGGAATCATGATTGGGGCAGTTAAAGGGTAAAAGACCCTTAGTGATTTTATGCAATCAAAAAGGAGGAAAACTATGAAAATGAAAAAGTTGCTTGCTCTTTTTATGACGGGAGCAATGACCCTGTCTCTGGCAGCCTGCGGATCTTCACAGGCTCCCACAGGTGCAGTGGAAGAAAATGCTGCGTCAGAAGATAAGGCTGAGGAAAAAGAATCCTCGCAGACTACAGATACAGCTGGATCAGCGGCTGCAGATGCAGGAGAAACTTCTGAAAGCAGCGGACTTGAGGGGGATTTGTCCGATATTATCCCAGAGCAGACCGTTACACTTGATGTTTATGATCAGCTTGCAAACTATTCAGGCGAGCAGACCGGCTGGTTTGGAAAAATAATGCTTGATAAGTTCAATGTAAAGCTCAATATAATTCCTGAAAACGACGGAGTTTATGATACCCGTATGGAGTCCGGAAATCTCGGAGATCTGGTAATCTGGGGAAATGACGGTGATGATTATCAGCATGCAATTGACAAGGGAATGCTATTTGACTGGGAAGAGGATGATCTTCTTAATGAGTATGGCCCATATATTGCAGCTAATATGAAGGCTGCCCTTGAAAAGAACAGAGGTATTTCTTCAGATGGAAAGCTCTATGGCTACGGCTTTGATGTAACACGTTCTGCTGAAGACCCGGGTTCATTTATGTATACTTGGGATCTGAGATATGATCTTTATGAGCAGATCGGATCTCCGGAAATCAAAGATTTTGACGGAGTTGTTGCTGCTCTGGAGAAGATGAAGGAAATCTGTCCTACAGATGATAACGGAAATCCTACCTATGGTGTTTCTCTTTTCAATGACTGGGACGGAGACATGGTAATGTATGTCAAGTCAACGGCCACAGCTTATTACGGTTTTGATGAATTTGGCCTTGGATTATATGATCCTGATACTCAGACCTTCCATCCTGTTCTTGAGGAGAATGGCCCATACCTTACAGCCCTTAAGTTCTACAATACACTTTATCAGAAAGGTCTTCTTGATCCCGATTCTCAGACTCAGGGATTCAACGGAATGCAGGAGGATTATCAGAACGGTACAGCATTCCTTAATGTATTCAATTTCATGGGATCTGCTCTTTACAATTCTCCTGACCATCTGGCTGCAGGAAAGGGAATGTTCCCTGTTAAGCCTACCGATGCTACTCCTATCAGATATGGTCTTAATGTTTACGGCGGAAACAGAATCTGGTCTATAGGCGCTAATACAGAATATCCGGAACTTTGCATGGCCATCATCAACTGGCTCACAACTCCAGAAGGAAGAATGACCTCAGAGTATGGTCCAAAGGACGTATGCTGGTATTATGATGAAAATGGCAAGACCTGTTTTACAGATATCGGTCGTGCCTGCAAGACAGATATTTCAACAGAAATAGGCAATGGCTATGAGGGTACCTATGATGACGGTTCTTTCAAGATGAACAATTCAACCTGGGCGCTGGATGCACCTAACCCTGACAGTAACGGAGAGACCTTCAACTATCGTAACTGGGCAAGTTACTCTACAGAAGCCGGCTCTGACATTGAGAAGAAGTGGAGAGAATGGACAGGAGCCGATACACCTGATGAGTACCTTGATAAGTTTAAATATGTTCTTTCACCCGGAACTATGTACACCGGTGGTGTTCGCTCAGATGAGCTTCAGGTTGTATGGGATCAGGTTTCAACCTGCGTAAAGGATAATTCCTGGAAAGCTATCTATGCAGGAAGCGACGAGGAATTTGATTCTATAGTAGCTGAAATGAAACAGCAGGCAGAAGAGTATGGCTATGCGGAATGTATCGCATTCCAGGAAAATGAGGCCAAGCTCAGAGCAGCTGCTGAAGACGATGCCAAATCCAAATAACACATTTCTCATATAGAAAGGGCTGCGGCGCATTGTTGCCGTGGCTTTTTCATTTGGGCTTTTATTTTTTTATTCTTTTGCTCTGTAGTGCAGACATGCTAAAATGAAATAAGTTTCTTAGACTTGGGAGTGATGCAGAATATGGAAACGGTGCTTATTGTTGATGACGAAGAAAATATAAGAGAAGGTATAAAACTCATCATAGATTGGGCAGAACTAGGCTTTGAAATAGTTGGGGATGCTTCTAACGGTGAGGAGGCTCTTTCTGCTGCTGAAAAACTGAATCCTTCCTTAATGATCATTGATATGCAGATGCCCAAGGTCCATGGTATCGATGTTATAAAACAGCTACGTAGCAGGGGATACCAGGGCTATTTTATTATCCTTTCAGGCTATTCAGACTTTGAATACGCCAGGGAAGCGATCATCAATCATGTCACGAATTATATCACCAAACCGGTTGATGAGGATGAACTCTTAGAAACTGTCAAAAAGATCAAAGCCGACATTGAAAAAAACAGAAATGAAGGAACAAGGCTGGTAGAAATTAAGGATAAAGCCAGGAGCGTGATCGTAAGTGACTTGTTGTCGGGAATACCTGTGATGGAAGAAAACCTGGCGGCTATGGATCTTCTTTATCCAAGATATCAGGTCATTATCCATGAAACCTACAATGCAGGTAAAGAGGACGTCAGATATAGATTGTCAGACCTGATACCGGCTTTTTTGGACGAAAGATGCTATGAACTTACTACGGTAGAGCGAAATGAATGTATTCTGCTCAAAGGAAGGACTGCCATATCTAAATTTGAGGATTTTATAATGCATTATAAAAAATCTCCCATCGAATCCGACAGCCCTTTGGACAATATATTCATTGCCATTGGAAATGAATGTGAGCTGCCTTCAGAGATCTCCGCTTCATATGAACGGGCAAAATGGCTGGCAAAAAGAAGATTTTTTTGCGATGAAGGTGAGCACTTTATCAGAGAAGATAAAAATGACCATCAGAGCATATCTGATAAAAATGATCAGGTCCAAAAAGGCTTGTTTGAGAAGGTCATGAATGCTGTCGCCTCCGGAAACAGAAATATGATGGTAAATGCGCTGGATGAGATCTACGAATATGTCAAAGAGCATGTGAAAGAAAGTACAGATGCCAGCCTCTTTATGACTGAGATCATGCTTTCCATAAAAGAAAAAATGACAAGGCAGTATCCGGTCCTGTCCCAGGTCTTTGACAGCAATGCGGGCATTATTGAATTTATTGAGAGCAGATTCTATCTGTATGAGATCATTCAGTACATCTCCGATTCTTTGGATACTGCAATGAATATGATATATTGCAGGCAGGATGGAGAGAGTGTCATAGATGATATTATTTCTTATATCGACAGGTTTTATGCGCAGCCACTTACTCTTGAAGAGCTGGCAGTACAGTTTGGCTACAATTCAGGGTATTTGGGACGGCTTTTTGCCAAGACTATGGGCTGCGGTTTTACCTTTTACCTGAATGAGTGCAGGATCCAAAAAGCCAAGGAACTGCTCTCAGAAGGCAAATACAAGGTATATGAGGTGTCCCGGCTTGTTGGCTACAGCGACGTGGATTATTTTGGACGGAAATTCAGGAAACATGCAGGCCTTACTCCTGCGGAATTTAAGAAAAATGAGTGCTGTTACGGACGATAAAGATGGCAATAAAATGGGAATCGAGCTATACAAAGAAGGCTAACGAAAAGGAGAGAGTATGAAAAGCGCAAGTATTGATGAAAAGTGGGTATTCAGGAGAGGTTTCGTTGATTCACTGGGGGTGTTGAATGAACCGGGAGAAGAAGTGAATCTTCCGCATGATGGAATGATTGGCACAAAGGTAACACCTGATGCGCCGGCGCAGGCTGACAGCGGCTATTTTGCCGGCGGGCTTACCAATTACACTAAATTTGTTGATATTCCCAAGGACTGGGAAGGTGAAAATGTCGGTCTTAAGTTTGATGGCGCCATGATGAACATAACAGTTGATATCAATGGATGCAAGGTGGGAAGCCAGCATTATGGATATGCTCCCTTTTATGTCGATCTGACAGATTATGTGACCTTTGGAGAACCCAACAGGATAACAATTAATTGTAATACCAGCATGGCTGTCAACTCCCGCTGGTATACCGGTTCGGGGTTATTCAGGGGAGTGATGTTGTGCCACGGGCCAAAGGTTTATATTGTTCCGGATGGTCTATTTGTGCGCACAAAAGAGGTGGCAGATGGCTATGCTTTTCTGGATGCGGAAGTCGAAATCTGCAATACCAGCCTGGAAAACAGGCTTTCTGAAGTCAGTGTATCTGTCTGTGAAGAAGAGTCGGGAACTGTTTTGTGTACAACAAAGCGCGTTATCCAGATTAATGCCGGCAAGATAGAAAAAGCAGCTTTGGTATTAAACTTAAAAGATCCTCTTCTTTGGGACGCAGATCATCCAAATCTTTATAAGCTTAAAGCCAGGGTCAGGGATCTTGGCGTTTATCGCACTCATTTTATTCCAGAGACAAACAAAAATGAAGATGAAAGCGAGACTCTTTTTGGCATACGCACTATTACAGCGGATGCTATCAGAGGACTGCGGATAAATGGCAAAACTGTAAAGCTAAAAGGTGGTTGCCTCCATCATGACAACGGACTTCTTGGAGCAGTATCTTTGTATGAAACAGAAGCAAGGAAAGTCAGAAAGCTCAAGGAAGTTGGTTTTAACGCCATAAGAACAGCACATAATCCGCCATCTGCGGCACTTATAGAGGCCTGTGACAGGCTTGGCATGTATGTTTTTGACGAGGCCTTTGATGCGTGGGGAATTGCCAAACGAGGTGGAGACTACAGCCAGTTTTTTGATAAAGACTGGGAGAAGGATCTGACTGCTTTTATCAAAAGAGACAGGTGCCATCCTTCAGTCATCATATGGTCAACAGGTAACGAGATTCCTGAGCGAGGTGGCCTTAATAATGGCTATTCACTTGCCACAAGACTTGCAGAAACCATCAAAAAGCTTGATGGCACAAGGCCTGTGAGCAATGGAATCTGCTCCCTTTGGAGTGGTCTTGATGATGTGCTCATGAAGGGACAGAGCCAAAAGCAGAATTCCTCTGAAGGCCTGATCGATACCAGCTGGGAGACTATTACCGAGCCATTTACCAATGGCCTTGATATTGTGGGCTACAACTATATGGAAGATCTCTATGAGAGAGGCCACGAGATGTTCCCGGAGAGAGTAATACTGGGATCCGAGAATTTCCCCAAGGAAATAGGCTATAGATGGCCATTGGTAGAAAAACTTCCCTATGTGATCGGTGATTTTACCTGGACAGCCTGGGACTACCTCGGTGAGGCCGGTATAGGCAAGGCGGTTTATGTCGATGACAATGATCCTGTTTTGGAGTCTCATGGCTGGGTTCTGATGCCGGGCACAGGTTCGCCATATCCATGGAGATGCGCAAACGACGCTGATTATGACATTCTGGGTCATATGCTGCCTCAGGGTACATATAGAAGTGTTGTTTTCGGAAGCACGAACACTTATCTGTATTCTATGCATCCTGAAACTTTTGGCAAAAACGAAGTCATGACCATGTGGGGCTTTCCGGCAGTTGCTTCCAACTGGAATTACGAAGGCTGGGAGGATAAGCCGGTCAGACTTATGATTTTCTCAAGGGCAGAAGAAGTTGAAGTGTTTATAAACGGCAATTCCATCGGCAAAAAACAGGTCAATATGGACCGACCAATGCCTGATTCGGTTGTGTTTGATACAGTATACACTCCCGGAAAAGTAGAGGCAGTCAGCTTTGTTGGCGGCAAAGAAGTCAGCAGGGATGTGCTTTTGACAGCTGGCGAGCCTGATAAGATACGTCTTGTCCCTGAAAAGAGAGAGATGAAGGCGGACGGACATGACCTTATCTATGTTGGAATTGAAATAATTGATAGAGATGGAAATGTGGTACCTGTTGGAGAAAAGCAGCTTAGTGCCAAAGTCACAGGTTGTGCTGCCCTGGCAGGCTTTGGATCAGGGAATCCAAAGACAGATGACGATTATACCGGCGGTGAAACTAAGAGCTTTGGCGGAAGGGCCATGGCAATCCTGAGGGCAGGCTATTGCAGCGGTGAAGTGACTCTGAGAGTTTCTGCAGAGGGGCTGGATACGATCGAAGAAAGCTTTGATGTTACAAAGCTGTGAAAATGAGGAAGATGTGAGGACGCTTGTATTATGATGGATGTTGTTGCGGGTAAAGATAAACGCATTACCGATGTATATGAAAAAGACGGTGCGGTCTTCTTTATTATGGGTTTATAATACGTTGATATAATGCTTTTGGGACCTGATGTAGCAGAGGGAACATGAGTGGGAAAAAGAATCACGGAAAGGGGTTATTGGACCATTATTTGTAAAATGCAATAATATAGGGGATTACATTCTATGGAACAGATAAGATTAGGACAAGGGCTTTTGATCGTATGCTGCGCATTTTACCTGATTTGGTGGGGCGTGGCGTTTCATCCTTCTCATGGAGACAGTCATACTTCCGGAAGGGATGGAGTTCTTTTGCTGATTACGGCGCTTTTTGGATTGGCAGGACTTGCTATTAACATGCTTGGGATAACCAAGACTCCGCCAAAAGAGGGGCTCCTATCCGGGATTGTGATCATTATCGCCGGAGTCGTGACTTATGTGGTGCTTCTTTATGGCTCAAGGATCATATTGCACAGGCAGGTGACGTCAGAGCTGTTTTTGATAATTGGCTGGGTGATGATAGAGGTGGCGTCGGTCAACAGGTCTTTTGCCTGGGAAAGAGTAACCTTTAATCAGGTCGTCGTGTTTCTGGTTATCGTTGCAGTGGCGGCTATTTTAAGCCTTTATTTCTATCTGCAATATTACAGGGTAAAGCCGATGACCGGGTATATCTACGGAATGATTCCGCTGATTACGGAAGCGATAAGTATGGGGATTTTTGAATTTTTGACAAAATAAGAGAAAAAGAAAAAGGCACACCTCGATGTGCCTTTTATAGTGTCACCCTATCAGAACCTTCTTGCCTTCAAAGGCAAATCCATAATGATAGATGTTCTCTTTAGCGATTCCTTTGGAAATCAGCGATGCATCATAGTTTTTATCTTTGATCTGTTTCAGAGCAACCCGGACTGTGTCTTCAAGGTCTTTTTCCGATTCCGGATCGTGTACTTTGAATTCAAGCACATAAGCCGGGGAGCCTTGATCTTTTGGCTCAAGACATACATCGTATCTTCCGAAGCCACTTTCTCTGTTAGACGTAATGGTATATCTGTCTGCAAGATCCACCATAAGCCCCAAAACAAATCCATGATAGAATCTTTCAGGTCCGTAGTTTGTACCGGCTTTTTTTCCGGTATCAAATACTGAGAAAGTATTTAAGGCGATATCATTCATAAAGCGGTTCATATATTTTACGTCATTGCTCAAGAGAGCTTTAATGAAGTCGTTATATCTGATATCGCTGTTTTCAAACCAACGTTTTATCATGTCTTCGAAGGTATGCCTTACTTCAAGATTGGTGAAAGATACTTTGAATTTTTTGCGTACTCCGAAGTCATTCAGCGAACTATCCGCTTTGAGATAACCTGCAGCAAGCAGAAGACTAAAGATACCGGATTCATTTTTATCAATAAGGTTGACGGTTATCTCGTCGTCAATTAGAGTTTCCACGGATTCTCCGCTAAGGAGAGCTTCCATGGATTTCTTGATGTCAGGACTGCCTTCGCGGATAAGCTTTTCGACTAGAGAATTTTCACTGGTGTTGGCCCAGTAATTGTTTAGCTTGCCGGAATCGAGAAACTGGGTAAATGACCAGGGATTATATATATTACTTACATCTCCAATTCTAAAGCCGTCATACCATTCTTTTATACTATTAAAGCTATCACTGAAACCATATCGATCAAGCGAGCTTCTTACCTCTGTTTCAGTAAAGCCAAAGTCGGTATTGTATTTTGAGTTGATCATTGTATCGACTTTCAAATTGTTCAGGTCAGAGAAAATGGATTCCTTGCTTATCCTTGTGATGCCTGTCATGATAGCTCTTTCCAGATAAGGATTTGTTTTAAAGGTTGAGTTAAAGAGATTTCGGATGAAACCAGTCATCTCACCCCAGAATCCGTCGACATAAGCTTCCTGAATAGGGGTGTCATATTCATCAAGGAAAATAAGGACTTTTTTGCCATAATGATTACTGAGCATTTCGCAGAGGAACCTGATAGCATCAGAGGCGACGGCGTCGGTCATATTATAATCGACCATATTCCAGAATTTTCTGTCTAAGTCTGATAATGAATCAGAGTCCGCTATGTGGCTGTTATTCCTATAAAGGCTGACTATCTCCTGAATAATCTGCTGTCTTGCTGTCTCGTAATTTGTCCCTTTTACTGCGGCAAAACTGATAAGCAGAGTTGGGTATGTGTGCATCAGGTTATGATAATTCCTATATTTCCAGATATTTAGGCTTTTAAAGAGATTATCATCGCCTTCGTATTTGTTTGAAAAGAAATAATCAAGCATGTTAAGGTTCAGCGTTTTGCCAAATCTCCTAGGCCTTGTAATGAGCGTAACTATATCCGCACTTTCCCACCATTTTTTTATGAATTCAGTTTTATCAACATAGAAATATCCATTTCTGATTATCTCTGAAAAGTTCTGATTGCCTGTGGAGATTTCAGATTGTGATAAATCAGTTCTATAGGAACCTCCAAGCACTCTTTCTAAAGCATCAAGAGTTTCCGGTCTGGGGGAGGCTGTTGCACCGCCAAGTACTTTTTGCACTGAGCTTAAGGATAAGCCGGATTTTTGAGCTATTTCTTCATAAGTCATTTGGGATTCTTTTTTTCTGTTTCGTAAATCTATAATTCTCTGATCAGGCATTTTAATCCCTCCAAATACATTCCTAAATACATCATGCTTGATAAAATGATAGACAAAATGATATTTTATGATTTAATAATATCATCTAGATGATATTTTGTCTCTAGAAAATGATAGAAATGAAACTATAGACATTTATATTTGCGGAATTATAATTATATTTACATCTATAGGAGAGATAATATAAGACAATGAAAAAGCTAACAATAACTTTTAATTCCCCGGTAGTACTGGGATTCATTTTCACAAGTTTGGCGGTTTTGGTACTGGGGATAGTGACCGTTGGGAAGAGCAATCAGCTTCTGTTCATGACATATCATTCGGCACTGACTGATCCGCTCACTTATGTGAGGTTCTTTACCCATGTATTGGGACACAGCGGATGGGACCACTATATTGGCAATGCTGCGTACATTCTTTTGCTGGGGCCAATGCTTGAAGAGAAATATGGTTCAAAGAGAATCTTGCAGGTGATTCTTATCACGGCAGCAGTTACAGGAATTGTGAATTATGTTCTGTTCTGGAATGTAGCACTTTGCGGAGCCAGTGGCGTGGTGTTTGCTTTTATTCTTTTGACATCATTCACAAGCTTCAAGAACGGAGAGATTCCGCTGACGTTTATCCTTGTGGCAATCATCTTCATCGGACAGCAGGTATATGATGGACTTTTCCTGCAGGATGATATATCAAATTTGTCGCATATTCTTGGCGGTGTTATTGGTGCGATTGTGGGATACAGGTTGAATAGAAAATGAAAAACATAGACAAAAGCGTATTTATTGCGCCCGGAGCGCAGATCGTGGGAAATGTACAGATAGGGAAAAACAGTGCCGTATGGTATAACGCTGTTGTTCGCGGCAATTCAGCAACTATAGTAGTTGGAGAACGCACTAATATCCAGGACCTTGCGTGTCTGCATGTGGACAAACAGTACAAACTGGAGATAGGAGACGGTGTAACCATAGGGCACAGCGCAATAGTTCACGGATGCACTGTGGGCAACAATGTGCTTATCGGCATGGGTGCAATAATCATGAACGGTGCACGTATTGGAAACAATTGTATTATCGGTGCAGGTGCTTTAGTGACGGAAAATACTGTAGTGCCTGATGGTTCAATGGTATATGGCAGCCCCGCAAAGGTAATCAGACAGCTGACGGATGATGAGGTAGAAAAAATAAGAAAGAACGCTGATATATACGTAGAACATGCGATAGAGGCGAAAAGATCATAAGACGTATATGAAGGCGATTTTGGGCGACCTTTGAGAGGCTATGAGATGAAGACATATTTTAGAAAGAATGAATTCTTAGATGATATTTCAGAAATCCGCACTGGCTGCGGGTTTCGTGAGAACATGATTCAAGAGTCAACCAAGCCCTGCGACGTTAGTCGCCTTCAAATGGCTTGGTTGATACATTCTTGGATTTTATATCCAAGAATGTATGAGTTCTTAGATGAAATTTCAGAAATCCGCACTTGCTGCGGATTTCGTGAGAACTTGATTCAGGTGGCAAACAAGCCCTTCGACGTAAGTCGACTGGAATTGGCTTGTTTGCTGATATCTTGAATGTTTCATTCA
>JAFPVA010000159.1 GCA_017413105.1 Butyrivibrio sp.
GGTCTTTCATGCGGATGCAGGATACGTTATCACAGCGGCAGTTACGGCTTTTGCCTGGTTTTTCCTTGATCTGTATCTGTCTTTGGAAAACAAGCAGAGTAATGAAGCCATGATGCCGGATATCTGCGAGATGAGCAGGTCGGTTCTATATGGCAAGCGTGGTGGTCAGTACATCATTGATGCCATAAAGGATGCCTGCATAGTTGTTGAGAACAAGCGCCTTAAGATGGGGATGATAAAGCTTCGAAGTAACCTCGATGCAGGACGTAACCTTGAAGAATCATTAAATGAGTTTGAGATGAGCTTTACAACGCCTGAGATTGCAAGCTTTTGTACGGTGATAAAGTCCCTGCAGACTACAGGACATGTGGAGGAAGCGCTTAAGACTTTGGAGAATAACATCGAGCGTGGTCAGGCTGGCGTAAATAAGAGAAAGTGCATTGTCCTTGAAAACAAGACGATGGTGTATGTGCTACTTATAGCATTTGATCTTCTGATCATGATTTTATACTGCATCATCATGAAGCTACTTGATATGCAGATCGCATTTTAGGAAGGGAGGCTCTATGAGAAATCTTTTATTAAAGAAGAAAAAGGCATCGGTTATTGAAAACGTGCTTGTAAGTCTTATCAGTATCGTTATGGTCTGCGCCTTTCTTGTGATCGTTTTTGGAGCCTTTTCTTCTATTAATGATAAGTGGTCGATGAGGCAGGCCGCAAGAGAGACGCTTCTTATCATGGAAACGGAAGGGTATCTAAAGCCGGAAGATCAACAGGCACTCATCCATGAGCTTGAAGGATACGGGCTTTATAACATTAGTCTTTCCGGTACCACAACAAGTGAAGTGGACTATGGAGAGAGGATATACCTTAAGATCACAGGAACCTATGATGATAATATTCTTGCTTTTGCTGGAGGTATCTCAAAGGTAGCCCATCACCCGACAACAATAACCATTCACAGGCAGACTACAGCAAAGCAGTAAGGAGGGCGTATGAAAAAGAAGGAAGCAACCGGTGCAATCGGATATGTGATGCTCTTTACCATGGCAATCATCATGGTCATCATTACGCTCTTTATGCTGGCAAGCAGCAAATTACAGACCATTCAGCACGATGTGGATGATGCTTTGGCAGATAGTGTCCTTGCAGCTCTTGTTGCAGATGATATCTATTACTTTGAGACCTGGGAAGGGACAGGAACGGCGGTAGTAAGATTCAGGGATCTTGATGAAAGCTATAGGCTTTACAGGGACTGCATGAAGGATGCCATTGAATCAAAGAATGACTTTTACGGAAATATCCGCTATCCCACATTTATCTGTTATGAAGTGGAAGACGGGGAAGTTACCATCACAACCTTTAATGAGTCAGGCGGAAGGAGTGAGAGTCATGGGGCACTTGGAGATGTAAAAACCCCGACAGGCGAAACAGTAAAAGAAACAAGCGCCTATGGGAAGGTCACATTTGACTTACAGAGCCTTATCGGAGGCGAGCCCATAGGAAAGAGCAGAGATTTGTATTGTACTTTGGAAATAAACAGTGAAGAAAGTTACGAGGAGGCAAAATAATGTTTGAGAAAAAGGTTAATGTAAAGGAAACCCCTAAGCAGGGGAAAAAGGAAAAGAAAGAAAAAAAGCAGGTAAAGGCACCGGGAGTTGTAAAGATCGTACTTGTGCCGCTTCTTATTACGGCGATCTTAGTTGCAGCCATCTATCTTGTGATGGATAAGATGACAGAGCGTGAGACCCTTCTTAAGAATGTGGTTGTAGCCAGTCAGGATA